>JBGUMY010000111.1:0-3779 GCA_045117095.1 Bacteroidaceae bacterium
CGTGACAATTGTGACAAAGGACAGCGTGTTTTTTGCATACTACCAGCGTATCTTTACTTTCCCCATGCCACAATGGGAAGCATGAAGATGATGTAGCGGAGGAGTTTGCCAATGGTTGACCAGAGGACAACACCCCAGACGTTGGCACGCAGGATGCCGAGGGAGATGGAGATGGCTGTGCCAAAGATGGGGAGGAAGGAGAAGGCGGCTATCCACGAACCTTTCTTCTCGACATAATCACGTGTCTTGCGCAAACGGCGTTCCTTGATGTGCATCCAGCGAGAAATCTGCTCGATGCTGCCGATGCGTCCAATGAAGTAGTTGAACATGGAACCAAGCACGTTGCCGACGGTGCCGCTCAGAATGGTGAGAATTGGATCCATTCCTGTGGTGGCGAGCAGGGTGCCCATCACCACTTCGGAACTGAAGGGGACGAAGGTGCCAGCCAAGAAGGAGGCCAATGCCATGCCGAGATAGCCGTATTCGATGAAGAACTGATTAAGTGAATCCACGAGAGAGGTTATGGGGTATTATGGATGGGTTATTGAATAAAGAGGTGTATGGGTATGCATTGTGCTGCCAAGACGAACAGGGTGAGAAGGAGCAGCACAAGGCAGTAGATGTGGGAAAAACGCGTGTGAGTGAGAGCAAAGAAATGCCCAAAGAGGATGGAGGTGTCAATCATCAGCAACGTGTGGAGTGTCCAGAAATACTGAGGCTGGAGGCAAAGGAGGATGATGATGCTCAACCCATGAAAAATGAGGGTGTTATAGATGATGCGGGTGCGTGTCTTGTCCAGATATTGGTTGTTGATGAAATCTATCGTTCCTGTGATGAAGAGAATCACCATAAAGGCAAAGAGGAGCACATCGTTCAAGGGCAGTTGGGCATAGTTGCCCCAATGGAAGTCGATGACCTGCTGCAGGTGCGTCCAATAGTCAGGAAAATGGTCAGTCAGCACAGCAATGCCGCCATACACCCAATAGGGCAGGAGGACAGCGATCAAGGAAGCCATGAAGCAACGTAGCGAGAGAGCTCGTAAGTAACTCTGAATGAGCCAGTAGATGGGTGTGAGCCAAATGAGTTTCGGGAAGAACAACGATGCTGTGGAGAGCAGCAGATAGGTCAATAATGTGAGGAGGGGATTGGGCTGCTGATAGGTGGCGAAGAGGGGAAAGTAGGACAGCAACATGATCAGCATGATGATGTGGGTGGGTTGGAACTTGTGTCCGATGCCCACAATCGCCAGCAACACAGCGAGCATACTGGCCAGCATGCGTGAGTTGACTCGCAACAACACGTTGGCATTATTCAGCTCAGCCATCATGTAAACGGCAAGGACGGCACATCCAGCACTAAGGGCAAGGGAGGTATAACCTTCAAGCAGGAATGAGGGCATCAGTCGCCACAATCCGTAGTTGGCGTCTGAAAACGAATACGGGATGGGCTGAATGGGCAGGAGAAGCCACAAGATGACGGCGATTAAGCCTGAAATGGGAAGTGTGGCTTGGCTGCTTGTGATGCGTTGTTGAAAGTTGAATCTCACTTGGATAGGAAATACAATTGTATTTTGGGTGCAAAGGTATGAAAAAAAGTGCGCAGAAGCAAATTTTTCACTTTTCACCATTCACTTTTCACTTAAATGTCGTACCTTTGCAGCGATTTTGTACAAAACGTTCTTAATGAAGAAACTTTTTATTGAGACTTATGGCTGCCAAATGAACGTGGCGGACAGTGAAGTCATTGCCTCTGTGATGAAAATGGCAGGGTATGAGACCTGCGATTCCATCGATGAGGCTAATGCTGTGTTGTTGAACACCTGTTCCGTGCGTGAAAATGCAGAAAATAAGATATATAACCGCTTGGAAGCCCTGTATGCTCTGCAACGGAAGAGACCTTTCATCATTGGTGTGGTGGGATGTATGGCAGAACGGGTGAAGGAGGACTTGATGGAGCATCACCATGTGAATCTTGTGGCGGGTCCCGATGCCTATCTTTCATTGCCAGAGTTGTTTGCTGCTGCTGAATTGGGTGAGAAGGCCATCAATGTGGAGTTGAGCACGACAGAGACCTATCGAGACGTGATTCCTGAACGTGTGTGTGGCGGCCACATCAGCGGCTTTGTCAGCATCATGCGTGGTTGCAACAACTTCTGCCACTACTGCATTGTGCCCTACACACGTGGACGAGAGAGGAGCCGTGAGGTGGAGAGCATCCTGAATGAGGTGAAGGACTTGCAGGAGAAAGGTTTCAAGGAGGTGACGCTGTTGGGTCAGAATGTGAACAGTTATCAATTTGGCGAAGTGGGATTCCCTCAGCTGCTCGCTACGGTGGCAGAAGCCTTCCCCACAATGCGCATCCGCTTCACCACGTCGCATCCCAAGGACATGAGTGATGAGACCTTGGAGGTGATTGCCTCGCACAAGAACATCTGCCGTCACATCCATCTGCCTGTGCAGAGTGGCAGCAACCGCATCCTGAAATTGATGAACAGGAAATATACCAGAGAATGGTACCTCGACCGTGTGGCTGCCATCCGACGTATCATTCCTGACTGCGGATTGACCACCGACATCTTTGTGGGTTATCATTCGGAAACGGAAGAAGACCATCAGTTGTCGCTCTCGCTGATGAGGGAAGTGGGGTATGACTCTGCATTCATGTTCAAGTATTCTGAACGTCCTGGCACCTACGCATCGAAGCATCTGCCTGACGATGTGCCAGAGGAAACAAAGATAAGCCGTCTGAACGAAATGATTGCCTTGCAGAACGAATTGTCGGCAGAGAGTTACAGGAAAGACATCGGCAAGACTTTCGAGATTCTGGTGGAAGGGGTGTCGAAACGCAGCAAGGAGCAACTCTTCGGAAGGACAGAGCAGAATAAGGTGGTGGTGTTCGACCGTGGAAACCACCATATCGGCGACTTTGTGAAGGTGCAAGTGGTGGAATCAAGTTCAGCAACGCTAAAAGGGATAGAAGTCAATGGGTAAGAAAGGAAATACGTTTCTCAGCACGCAGTTTATCACAGCAACCATCAGCACGACATTGGTGTTGGTCTTGCTGGGCGTGATTGTGCTGTTTGTGCTGACTGCACACAACTTGTCCAATTTCGTGAAGGAGAACATCAACATCAGCGTGCTCATCAGCGACGAGATGGACGGCCAGCAAGTCAAGCAGATGGGAGAAATGCTGAAGAAGGCTCCCTATGCGAAGAGTGTGGAATACATCTCGAAGGAGCAGGCACTACAGGAAGAGATTGCCGCACAGGGTATCGACCCTACGGAGTTTATTGGCATGAACCCCTACACGGCTTCGTTCGAGGTGAAAATCAATGCTGAATATGCCAACCCCGACAGCATCGGTGTGGCTGTGAAGCAACTGAAGGGAAATAGTGATGTGGTGGATGTCATCTATTCGAAAGACCTCATCAAGGCCGTGAATGACAATATCCGCAAGGTGAGCATCATCCTGCTCATCATCGCTGCCCTGTTCACTTACATCTCCTTTGCCCTGATTAACAATACGGTACGCCTGACCATCTTCTCCAAACGATTCATCATCAACACGATGAAGTTGGTGGGTGCCAGTTGGAGCTTCATCCGCCGTCCCTTCTTGGCTAACGGATTCACCTTGGGCATTATCTCAGCCATCTTGGCAGATGCCCTCATCATCGGAGGATTGTATTGGTTGCACAATTTCGAACCACAGATTCATGCTGTCATCGACCTCAAGGTCATCGCCATCGTGTCGGCTTCTGTGTTCCTGTTTGGCATCATCAT
>JBGUMY010000112.1:0-2905 GCA_045117095.1 Bacteroidaceae bacterium
CCATAGGAAAGAGGCTACATCGTAGTAGATGGGGCCTCGGCGACCACCCTGAAAGTCGATAAAATATGGTTTGCCTTCCTTCAACATAATGTTGCGCGATTGGAAATCACGATAGAGGAAAGTCTGTCCATCATCGACAAGGAGGTTATCAGCCAATTGTTCGAAATCCTGCTGCAAACGAAATTCGTTAAACTCCACGCCTTTCAGTTTGAGAAAGCAGTACTTGAAGTAGTTGAGGTCGAACAGCACGCTCACCCGATCCATCTCCTGCTGAGGAAAGCAGTGGGTAAAGAATACATCTTCGGTTTGACTGACAATGGGCAAGAACTGAAAACGAGGCAATTCACGGATTGTCGCCTTCAATGCATCCATCGCCTCTACATCCAACGTGCCATCTGCCAGACGATGCTGCCCTATGAAAGCATGCAGCGAGACATCGCCACAATCCTCCTGCAGATAAACCATTTTATCGTCGGAGACAGCCAGTAAAGTAGGAACAGGCAGCCCCCCCTCCTTGAAACGCTTGACCAAATCGAAGAACGCTTCGTTCTCCTCCTGATTGGTGCCGATAACAGCGATGACTGTTGGCTGTTCGTTGGCGCCTTGGATGCGGAAATAACGACGATTGCTGCCAGCCCCAGCCAAAGGAACGATACTCTGAGGCTCTGTGCCTGTCAAACCTTTATATAATTGAATGATTCTTTCCATTCTCTTCAAGCTCTAAACTCTAATCTATTCTTTTCTCTTCCAGATGCTCATCACCTTGCCATAGACGGCGATGATATTGAAAATGCTCACGATGATGAGCAATACCAATCCAACACCTAACGCCTGCCAGATGCCTGGTGCCTCAAAGTCAGGGAAGAAATTCTCAAACATATTGAGATAAGCACCACGTACCACTAACAGAATGACCACAGCCAAAATGAGCACCAGTACATTCAGTCCTACGGTCAAAGCCTGATAAGGGAATGAAACCTTGGCGGGCGAATAGCCGATAAGCAGAAGGTTTTCCAACTTTGTGCTATTCTTTTGTACCAGGAGGAATACGCTCAACATAAGGATATAGAACGAGAGGATGCTGATGACTACGCCTACCACCATCACAATGCTTACAATGACACGCAGGATAAAGGTTGTCTTTGAGGCATCCAATTTTTCCTCGTCTGTCTCATAGTCGTGGTCTTGCAGATAACTTGTAATACGCTCATCTGTAGGATTGTTCACTTCCAAAATAAGGCGTGTTGGTTCCTTCACCACAGCTTGATTGGCAAAGTGTCCATTAGCCCACTGCATGAAAGCCTCAGGCACCAAAATGGTGTTCAAACGAGAAGAGAAACCCACAATTCGTCCCACAAACTCACCACTGTTTTCACCTCGACCCACTTGGATGTTCAATTTCATGGCACCCAAAATACCCTCACTGAGTTTGGGCAATCCCTTGCCCTGAGCATAGCCAAAATTGTACAGGTCAAGATAATTCTTGGGCAGGATGATAGGAATCTCATTGTTGCCCTCCTGATAATGCCATGCGTCGCTCTTCACATCGACAAACTCGTCAGGCACGCTCTCGAAAAACATTTCAGTGGAGAAACTCACGAAACCTTCCACATCAAATCTTGCCCTCACATTGAAAGAACTGGGGGTGAAAGCACCAATGTGCTCAGCGAAGCCAGCCTTCTTGATGTCATCCACATCTTTTGGGCTGAAAGTGCTTCCAGCCCCCGTCAGTCCTGCAAATGCCCCTATCTTCTTGTTCACAATCAGATAGTCAGCCTTCATGAAACTGTCTTCCTGATCGATGGCTTGATAGTCATTATAGAACTGCACGCCCAACAAGATGATGACTACACCCACGAGATTGGCAAAAAAGAATCCTACAAATTGCGGAATGCTAATGTGCTGACGTAATAGTTTCCAAACCAATTTCATCTTCGTCACAGTTTATAATTTAAACACTTGGTGATAAGGCATTTCGATGTGCTTGCCAATGCTGGTGGCAATAATGCCTGCTCCTTGTTTCTTTGCTTCGTCGACCATAATACTTCCCATGATGTCTGCATTGGTATCATCAAGGTGGCTGATAGGTTCATCCACGAGAAGGAAGTCGAAAGGCTGGCACAAGGCACGAATAAGTGCGACACGCTGCTGCTGACCAAACGACATGCGCCCCATCTTGGCATTCAGTTTGTCAGAGATTCCCAACATCTCAAACCACGCCAGAATTTGTTCCCTCGTCTGATGTCCCGTCAATTTGTTTTTGATGTCCACATTCTCCCACGCCGTCAGTTCTGGGAACATACGCAGTTCTTGCCACAAGAGGGCAAAATGTTGCTGGCGGATGTTTGTCCACTGAGCCACCGAATACTTTCTGATGTCTTCTCCATCAAAGAGGATCTCACCTTGATAATCATGGCGGTAACCATAAATATAACTGCACAAGGACGATTTGCCTGTGCCTGAATTAGCTTCCACCAAATAGCGCTTACCTTTCTCAAACGTCACCTCACGTTGCCAAATGTCACTCACAATGTCCGTTCGGCTTTGAAAGACATTTGGCAACGTGTGACGCAGTTGTATCTTCTCCATGCAATATTAGAACAGTTGTTTCAAGAAATTCTCTTTCTCATTTTTGAGCATGACCGTGATTGATATCTCACTGACAGATGGAGCCTGTGCCACAATAGCTTTCAGGGACTCCAACACCTTCTTTTCAGCAGATGACGGGTTGTGACTCAACTCCTCTTGCGCTAAGGGCTCCAGATTGAAGAATAAGAAAACCTTGCTATTCTTGATGTCCTTGGCGTATGGTTTCAAAATATTCTCGTTAGATGTCATCTGACGGTCTGCCTCCACTGTGCCTATAAAGAGGTTTTTATCTTCCACACCCCATACGTATGCTTCA
>JBGUMY010000113.1:0-1914 GCA_045117095.1 Bacteroidaceae bacterium
AACTGTGCCAGACACCCCACCAGCACATCCTTGGGACGGCTGAACACCACCTTGAAGTCGTCGATGCTCAAGGTCAGTCCCATGCCAAACATGATGAGTCCCAACATCGGGTTGATGACCCATGTGTCGATGCTGTTGAACGGAGCAGGAATCAATAGTGCCACCAATGCCATCAGCAGCACCAATACGCCCATCCATCGGGCGATAAAATCACAAATCTTTTTCATCTTTTCTTGATTTTTTGCAAAGGTACGAGTTTTAATTAGGAATTAGGAATGAGGAATGAGGAATTGTGGCAAAGATATATAATAATTAGGAATTAGGAATTAGGAATGAGGAATTATTTGTCTTATCATGTGTTTTTTTCTGAAAAAAGTAACAATTCCTCATTCCTCATTCCTCATTCCACATTAAATGTCGTACCTTTGCAACATGGAACAAATTCCTCATTCCACATTCCTCATTCCTCATTCCTTTGCCACATGGAACATCAAGCAACCGACCAACCACGCCTCTTGCGCCGTTATTACCAGTATCTGAAACTGGAACGCGGCTTCTCGCCCAACACGGTGGAGGCCTACATGCGTGACCTCGACAAGTTCCTCCATTTCATGGCTGACGAAGGGAAGGACTTCCTTCATGTCCAGCTCGAAGACCTCCACACCTTCTCCTCCCTCATGATTGACATCGGCATCCAGCCCACCTCCTTGTCGCGCATCCTCTCAGGTGTGAGGAGTTTCTACCATTTCCTGGTGCTCACCGATGTGCTGGAGATCAATCCCACCGAACTGCTGGAGTTTCCCAAGAAGCCCCAGCACCTGCCCGATGTGCTGACGGTGGACGAGGTGGATGCCATCGAGTCCGTCATCGACCTCAGTCAACCCGAAGGCCAGCGCAACAAAGCCATCATCGAGACCCTCTTCTCCTGCGGTCTTCGTGTCAGCGAACTCGTCAACCTCAAACTCAGCAATCTCTACCTCTCCGACGGCTTCATCAAGGTGGAAGGCAAGGGATCCAAGCAGCGGCTCGTGCCCATCTCTGGACAAGCCGTTCACGAACTCCAACTTTATTTCCTCGACCGCAATACGCTGCCCATCCCGCCCGAGCATCAGGACTTCGTCTTCGTCAGCCATCGTCGCAAGAAACCCCTCACCCGTGTGATGGTCTTCCTCATGATCAAAGACCTCGTTGAGAAAGCTGGCATCCACAAGACCGTTTCTCCCCACACCTTCCGTCACTCCTTTGCCACTTCCCTGCTCGAAGGGGGAGCCAACCTGCGGGCCATCCAGGCCATGTTGGGTCATGAATCCATTGCCACCACCCAAATCTACACCCATATCGACACCACCCATCTGCGGGAGGAAATCCTCATGCATCATCCCCGCAACATGAAGCGCTGATCCCGTGCTCTTGCACCAATGTAAGATAAAGTGAGTTCGACATAAGAAATTGCGGCAGGCCGCCGAAGGAAAAATAGATAAAAACAATGAAAAATAAATAAAAATAGAGATGTTTTTTTATATCATTATCTATTTTTCATTATTTTTCTTTCGGCGGCTTGCCGCAATTTCTGATTTCACGTGAAGTTAAAAATTCGGATAACCAAGTTTGGAATTCAGATAGCGCAGTCCGCTCAGTGTCCACGTCATGTACATCTTCACCTTCTTCACGCCCTTCAGCGAGTAGCTCACATGCGTGCGCAGCCGCACAAAGTCGCGGTCGGCCAAGTCATCGCTGATGTTCCAGCGGCCATCACGGCGATACTGTATGCCCATGTCGCACAGGACGGCATTGAAATCGTAGGTGGTCATGTTGAACGTCTTCGCCACCTGAGTGGCGGTGAGCGTGTCCTCCGCACCTGCATTCAGCCGTCGCAGCCCCTCGCCGATGATCTCGTCGGCCATGGCCAGAATC
>JBGUMY010000114.1:0-9033 GCA_045117095.1 Bacteroidaceae bacterium
CTTGTCGGATTCGAACCAACGACCCCGAGATTACAAATCACGTGCTCTGGCCAACTGAGCTAAAGAGGCGGGTGGGTAAGCTGACTACATCGCGCCGCTACAACCGAGTACCCTTGCTGCGGTCAAGCCCTGGGGGAATTCCAAGGGAGCTGGCCGTATAGGACTTACCCATTTTTGTTTAGCGGGTGCAAAGGTAAGGCATATTTTTGATTTGACAAAACTTTTTAAGGTAAAAGTGATAAACAAAAAGTAAAAAAATGCCACAACACTCTTTACATTCACTCGCGACAGCAGTTTTTTCACTTTCCACACTGCTTTTTTCACAAAAAAGACGTACCTTTGCACCCATTATGGAAGAAATCATCCTCAATTTGACGAACGGAGCACTTGACAACCTGAACTATGGTTGGGTGATTCTGTTCATGGCTATAGAAAGTTCATTCATTCCTTTCCCATCGGAAGTTGTCATGATTCCAGCTGCATACATGGCGGCTGAAACGGGCGAGATGACCTACCCCATGATTATCTTGTGCGGCACGTTTGGCGCATTGATTGGTGCCCTGATCAACTACGGGCTTGCCTATTCGTTGGGACGTAAGATTGTGTATGCTTTCGCCAACAGCCGATTCGGACACATGTGTCTGATTGATGCGCAGAAGGTGGAGAAAGCTGAGGCATACTTCGACAAGCGTGGTGCCATCTCCACCCTGATTGGCCGCATGATTCCTGCTATCCGCCAACTCATCAGCATTCCTGCAGGTTTGGCAAAGATGAACCTGCTGTCGTTCTGCCTCTATACCTCATTGGGCGCAGGAGTCTGGAACAGCATCTTGGTGGGGATTGGAGCAGCGTTTCACAGCACAATGCCCAAGCAGGAACTCATCGACATCATCGCACACTATTCACACATCATCGGCATAGCTGCCATCGTGATTGTGGTGGCAATCATCGCGTACCTTATATATAAGGGGGTGAAGAAAGAGAGTTGAGAGGCTTCTTTACTTAAAAATTAAGAATTAAGAGTTAAGAATTAAGAATTAAGAATTGAGGGTTTAGAGTTTAGAGTAAAAAAAGAATATGTTTGAGAATTTGAGCGAGAGACTGGAACGGTCTTTCAAAATACTGAAAGGTGAAGGTAAAATCACCGAAATCAATGTAGCGGAAACACTCAAGGATGTGCGCAAGGCATTGCTTGAGGCAGACGTGAACTATAAAGTGGCCAAGACATTCACAGACACTGTGAAGGAGAAGGCTTTGGGTCAAAATGTGCTGACTGCCGTGAAGCCTGGCCAGATGATGGTCAAGATTGTGCATGACGAACTGGCTGACCTGATGGGTGGCCAAGCCACTGAACTGAATCTGACAGGACATCCAACAGTTATCCTGATGGCAGGTCTGAATGGTGCCGGTAAGACAACGATGTCGGGCAAGTTGGCATTGCGCTTGAAGACCCAAAACCACAAGAAACCCCTCTTGGCTGCTTGTGACACCTTCCGTCCTGCGGCTATGGAGCAATTGCGGGTGTTGGCTGAGCAGGTGAATGTGCCTTGCTATCTTGAAGAAGGGGCCACTGACCCCATCGCTGTGGCGAAGAACGCCATTCAGGAAGCCAAATCCAAAGGCTATGATGTGGTGATTGTCGATACAGCGGGTCGCCAGTCGATTGACGAGGAACTGATGGTGCAGATTGAGCAAATCAAGGCGGCTGTCGATCCTCATGAAACCCTGCTTGTGGTCGATGCCATGACAGGTCAGGATGCTGTCAACACAGCCAAGACCTTCAACGAGCGTCTGGAGATTGACGGCGTGATTCTGACCAAGTTGGATGGTGACACACGTGGTGGTGCAGCCTTGTCTATCCGTACGGTGGTGACGAAGCCCATCAAGTTTGTCGGTACCGGCGAGAAGATGGAGGCACTCGACGTGTTCCACCCCGACCGTATGGCAGACCGTATCCTTGGCATGGGCGACATCGTGTCGTTTGTGGAACGTGCCCAGCAGCAGTTTGACGAGGAGGAAGCCAAACGTCTGGAAAAGAAGATTGCCAAGAACAAATTCGACTATAACGACTTCATCGGCCAAATCAACCAAATCAAGAAGATGGGCAACATCAAGGATTTGGCTTCGATGATTCCTGGTGTGGGAAAGATGCTGAAGGATGTGGACATTGATGACAACGCCTTCAAATCGGTGGAGGCTATGATTGGCTCGATGACTCCTTATGAACGAGAGCACCCTGAGTGCATCAACATGTCGCGCAAGATGCGCATTGCCAAGGGTTCAGGTGTCTCTCTCGACGAAGTGAACCGCATCACGAAGCAGTTTGAACAGATGCGCAAGATGATGCGTCAGATGACCAACCCCAAGATGGCACAGGCTATGGCGCAGATGCAGCGAATGAAAAGATTCTAATTACAATACAAATGCAACTGATAGACGGAAAAGCAACAGCAGCTGCCATCAAGGCGGAGATCGCTGAGGAAGTAAAGAAGATTGTGGAATCAGGGGGCAAGCGTCCTCACCTCGCTGCCATCCTCGTGGGACATGACGGGGGCAGTGAGACCTACGTGAAGAATAAGGTGCTGGCCTGCGAAGCATGCGGATTCACCTCTACCCTGCTCCGATTTGAGGATGATATCACAGAAGAGTTTCTGCTCGATCAGGTGGAGAAACTCAACAACGACGCCGATGTGGACGGCTTCATCGTGCAACTGCCACTGCCCAAACACATCTCTGAACAGAAAATCATCGAGGCCATCGACTATCGCAAGGACGTGGACGGTTTCCACCCCATCAACGTGGGACGCATGGCGATTGGACTCCCTTGCTATGTGTCAGCCACACCCTTAGGCATTGTCACTTTGCTCAAACGCTACCATATCGAAACGAGCGGAAAGAAATGTGTCATCCTCGGACGTTCCAACATCGTGGGCAAACCCATGGCGCAACTGATGATGCAGAAACAGTATGGCGATGCCACCGTGACCGTGTGCCACAGCCGTTCCAAGAACCTCAAGGAGGAATGTCAACAGGCTGACATCATCATCGCAGCCATTGGCAAGCCCAATTTCGTGACTGCCGACATGGTGAAGGATGGGGCTGTCATCATCGATGTAGGTACGACCCGTGTGCCAGATGCCACCCGCAAGTCGGGATTCCGTCTGAATGGCGATGTGGATTTTGAGCATGTTTCACCCAAATGTTCGTTCATCACTCCTGTACCTGGAGGCGTTGGCCCCATGACCATCTGCTCCCTGATGAAGAACACTCTCAGCGCTGGCCGCAAGGAATTTTACAAATAAATTGCAATTTCTTGACATTTTATTTGGTCAGTCCAAGAAAACTCCTTACCTTTGCACTCGCAAAAGGGAAATGACCCCTACATGGTGGATGTAGTTCAGTCGGTTAGAGCGTCAGATTGTGGTTCTGAATGTCGTGGGTTCGAGTCCCACCCTCCACCCTTCCAACAAAAACTCTTGTAAACAGCGTTTTACAAGAGTTTTTTCACACTTTACCTATACACAACAACCTAAATACACATTCTTATGAAATCATTTATGGATGAAAACTTCCTGTTGCAGAGCGAAACTGCTCAGAAGTTGTATCATGAGCATGCGGCCAAGATGCCGATTATCGACTATCACTGTCACCTGGTGCCACAGATGGTGGCTGAGAACAAACGTTTCGAGTCTATCACACAGATTTGGCTGGGTGGCGACCACTATAAGTGGAGAGCCATGCGTTCGAATGGTGTGGCTGAACGTTTCTGCACAGGAAAGGACACCAGCGATTGGGAGAAGTTTGAAAAATGGGCTGAGACCGTGCCTTACACGTTCCGCAACCCTCTCTATCACTGGACGCACCTCGAGCTGAAGACAGCGTTTGGCATTGACAAGACGCTGAACCCAGAGAATGCCCGTGAGATTTATGACGCCTGCAACGACCTCATCAAGAACGACCCTAAGTTCACCCCACGTGGCCTGATGAAATACTACAACGTGGAGACCGTCTGCACGACTGATGATCCCGTTGACACACTCGAATGGCACAAGCAAGTGGCTGATGACCCAACGATGCAGACCAAGATGCTGCCCACCTGGCGTCCAGACAAGGCGATGGCCGTGGAGGTGCCAGCCAACTTCAAAGCATACGTTGATAAACTCTCTGACGTGAGCGGCAAGAGCATCAACGGCTTCAACGACTACATCGATGCCATCCAAGCACGTCACGACTTCTTCGCTTCGATGGGTTGCAAACTCTCCGATCATGGCATTGAGGAGTTCTATGCAGAGGACTATACGGACGCTGAAATCAAGGCTATCTTCGACAAAGTGTATGGTGGCACAGCACTCACCCAAGAGGAGGTGCTGAAATTCAAGTCAGCCATGATGCACATCTTTGGTGTCCAGGATGCTGAAGCAGGTTGGGCACAGCAATTCCACTATGGTGCCATCCGCGATAACAACTCCAAGATGTTCAAGCAGTTGGGTCCTGACACTGGCTTCGACTCCATCGGCGAGTTCAACACCGCCAAGAAGTGTTCCAAATTCCTCGACCGCCTCAATGCCGAGGGTAAGTTGGCAAAGACCATCCTCTACAACCTCAACCCCTGTGCCAACGAGGTGCTCGCCACCATGTTGGGCAATTTCCAGGATGGTTCCATCCCAGGCAAGATTCAGTGGGGTTCAGGCTGGTGGTTCCTCGACCAGAAGGACGGCATGACGAAGCAGATGAATGCTCTCTCGTTGTTAGGCTTGCTGAGCCGCTTCGTGGGCATGCTCACTGACTCCCGTTCATTCCTCTCCTACCCTCGCCACGAGTACTTCCGTCGCATTCTCTGCAACCTCGTTGCCACCGACATCGAGAACGGTGAAGTGCCCTACACTGGTTATGAGGCCAAGCGTGTGAATCAGATGATTGAGGACATCTCCTACAACAACGCCAAGAATTATTTCCAGTTCTGAGTTGCTCTAAACTCTAAACCCTAAACTCTCAACTTTTTGGGTACCCCAGATTTTCGTTTCAAGCAATTCACCATCCGTCACGACCGTTCAGCCATGAAGGTCGGAACGGATGGTGTGCTATTGGGTGCCTGGGCGGGAAGTTATCTCAACCCCAACCTTAACGATAGCTTGAACCCTTCAAGGCTACACGTCCTTGACATCGGCACAGGTACGGGGCTTATCGCACTCATGGTGGCACAGCGATTTCCAGAGGCTCAAATCGAGGGAATTGATATTGATGAGGCATCATTAGAGCAGGCAAAGGAGAACGTGGAAGCATCTACTTTCCGAGGACGGATCAGTCTACGGAAGCAAGACTTCTGCCACATCGATGATTGCTCTAAACGATACGACTTAATTATCTCAAACCCACCTTTCTACAAAGAAGACACTTTAAGTGGTAAGGATGCCCGTGATGCGGCTCGTCACACCACTTCCCTACCCTTTGAAACATTAGTCGCCAACTCATCCCAATTATTGACGGACGATGGCATCTTCTCCGTCATCATCCCCTATGGCGATGCCACTGATTTCATCAGCCTCTGTGCCATCCATCAACTCTATTTAAGCAGGCGGACAGATGTGCGTGCCAACGAACGGAAGCCCTTCAAGCGAACCCTCCTCGAGTTCAGCCGTCACCTCCTACCAGCTGAAATCACGACCCTCACTTTGTACCAACTATCAACCCCAAATTGTCAACTCTCAACTGACTACGCAGTCCTCACCCAAGATTTCTACTTATGAATTATCAAGCGATTATAGACAAATATTACCCCGAAGAGAACGAACTGCGCCACATCCTGATGGTACACAGCCGCAGTGTAGCCAACAAAGCACTGGCCATTGTTGACCAGCACCCCGAATTGAAGGCAGACCGTCAATTTGTGGAAGAAGCTGCCATGCTACACGATATCGGTATTTTCCGTTGCGACGCAGCAGGCATTCAGTGCTTCGGCACCGAACCCTACATCTGCCACGGAACCATTGGAGCTGAACTGCTGCGGGCTGAGGGGTATCCCCGTCATGCCAGGGTATGCGAACGCCATACAGGAGCAGGCTTATCCCTCCACGAGATTCTTCAACAGAATTTGCCTGTTCCCCATCGCGATTTGCTGCCAGAGACCATCGAGGAACAAATCATTTGCTATGCTGACAAGTTCTTCTCCAAGACCAAGTTGACCACCGAGAAAACCCTGGAGCAAGCCACCCGTTCTTTGTCCAAGTTTGGTGAGGAGGGGCTCACTCGCTTCATCCATTGGTCAACACTGTTCACATGAAAAAACCTCACACAAATGGCACGGATATGCCATGTAGGGTGTGAGGATTTAAGAAAACTTCAAAAACTTTTGGGGGATTGTTGTCAACGATGTGTTTGTTCACTCGAAGTAGAGGGAAGAGACTTTTTCCAGTCGGGATTTGAGGCGAGGCATGGAATCCTTGCGGATGCGGAGGGTCATGGAACAGTTGTTGTCGAAGCCTTGGGTGATGATTTGAGGATTCTCTTCCTTGACGATACGCATGACGTCGTTCATGAAGGGGTATTCGAAGAAGAAAGTGATGTCTTCGTCGACGGTTTTCTCGATGATCTCTGCTGCAGCAATGGCTTCTGCTGCAGCGAGACGATAGGCTACGATGAGTCCTGATGTGCCGAGTTTCACTCCTCCAAAGTATCGAACGACGATGATGAGAATGTCGGTCAGCTCGTTGGAATTGATTTGTCCGAGGATAGGTTTACCTGCTGTTCCTGACGGTTCCCCGTTGTCGTTGGCTCGAAACTCGGTGCGTTCAGCACCCAACATATAGGCGTAGCACACATGACGGGCATCGTAGTATTTCTTCTGGTACTCTGCCACCCATTGCTTGACCTCGTCCACAGAACGTACAGGCATAGCAAAAGCGAGAAACTTGCTGCGTTTCTCGCTATATGTGCCTTCTGAGAGTGCTTTTATCGTTCTGTAGGAATCCATGAAGAAGATTCGAAAAATTCATGAAAGTTTGTGTATCACCAGTCCGCTTCGCAGTTTGGGTTCAAACCATGTGGCCTTGGGAGGCATGATGTTGCCTGAATCAGCGATGTCCATGATTTGCTGCATGGTGACGGGATAGAGCGCCAGAGCGGCCTTCATCTCGCCGCTGTCCACGCGACGCTTCAGTTCGCCAAGACCACGAAGTCCACCTATGAAGTCAATTCGCTTGTCACGACGGAGGTCTTTGATGCCGAGAATCTTGTCGAGAATCAGCTTGGAAGAGATACTGACATCCAACACACCGATGGGGTCATTCTCATCGTAAGTGCCAGGCTTAGCTTTCAGCGAGTACCACTCCCCTTCCAGATAAAGCGAGAACTCATGAAGTTCTTGAGGACGATACTCCTCACGCCCCTTCTTTTCAACAAAGAAATTCTTCTCCAACGCCTTGATGAACCCTTCTGGAGTCAATCCATTGAGACCACGAATGACACGGTTGTAGTCGAGGATGGTCAGTTGACTGGCTGGGAAGCACACCGCCATGAAGTAGTTGTACTCCTCATCGCCACGATGGTCAGGATTCTGCTTCGCCTTCTCAGCTCCCACGAGGGCTGCTGCAGCACTGCGATGATGTCCGTCAGCGATGTAGAGGCTGGGCATCTTCGCAAAACGCTTGGTAATGGTACGAATGTCCTCATCGTCGCTCACCACCCAGAGTTTGTGACCGAATCCATCTATCGGCGCCACAAAATCATATTCAGGGGTTGTCTTGGCATACTTATCGATGAGCTGCTGGAGCACCTCATCATCAGGATAAGCAAAGAAGACGGGTTCGATGTTGGCATCGTTCACACGCACATGCTTCATGCGGTCTTCTTCCTTGTCAGCACGAGTCAACTCATGTTTCTTGATGACACCACGCTGATAGTCGCCACTATAGGCTCCCACCACAATGCCATACTGCGTCTTCTCCTGATTGCCGTTGGCAGGAAGACATGAAGTCTGCGCATAGATGTAGTACTGTTCCTTCTCATCCTGCACCAACCAACCTTTCTCTTGGAACTTGGCGAACTGACGAGCAGCTTCCTCATAGACACGAGGGTCGTACTCGCTGGTGCCTGGCTCGAAGTTGATTTCTGGTTTGATGATGTGATAGAGCGACATTTCGTTGTCGCCAGCTTCTGCGCGAGCCTCCTCAGAGTCAAGCACATCGTATGGGCGGCTCTCCACTTTCTCCACAAGTTCTTTCGGTGGACGCACACCTCTAAATGGTTTTACAATAGCCATTGGTCTATTTATTTATATATGTATTACTATTTCGGAGTGCAAAGTTAGGAAAAATTATACTAACTATTCAACATTGGAGGCTAAAAGTTCTAATTACCCACAAATAATTCAGGTTCCGCAAGTTTTTTCAACAACGAATTACACGAAACCAACGAACCATTAAGACTATATTATCATTTCACGAAGCCGCTAGCAGCAACTAATGACACGAATGCCATCTGGAGAGTTATCATACATCCCAGATGGCATTCGTGAAATATGTTGTTGAAATAAACGGTACCGAAGTTTGCGAAACTTGTCTTGATTACTTGTTCACTTGGAACTTGGTGATGCCCTCCTTGATGAAACCAACAATCTGGTTGGCAGCAGCAAGACCTGCGTTGGTGTTGGCCTCAGCAGTCTGAGCACCCATCTTCTTGGGTGTACAGAAATAACGACCCTCGAACTTGTCGAACTCCTCAGCAGCGATTGGCTTGATGTCGGTGATGTACTTAAGGTCAGTACGCTCATTCATCAGCTCGATGAGTTCAGGCTCGTTGATAACCTCCTTACGGGCAGTGTTGATCAGAATAGCACCTTCTTTCATGCTGCCCACGAGTGCCTTATTGATACTCTCACGAGTCTCGTCAGTAGCAGGAATGTGGAGAGACACGATGTCGCAAGTCTCGAAGAGTTCAGCCTGTGACTTAGCAGCGTGAACACCAGCAGCCTCGATGACTTCTGCAGGGCAGTAAGCATCGTAAGCAGACACTTCCATGCCGAAGCCCTTGGCAATG
>JBGUMY010000115.1:0-5740 GCA_045117095.1 Bacteroidaceae bacterium
TATGACACGTTCGACGTGAACACCTACTTGGAGGCAGAAGTGGCTCCCGTCTTCTTTGGTTCGGCCTTGAACAACTTTGGTGTGCAGGAATTGTTGGATTGCTTTGTGGAGATTGCTCCCAACCCACGTCCCACGACAGCAGAAGAGCGTATGGTGCAACCCGAAGAGCCCAAGTTCACAGGCTTCATCTTCAAGATTACAGCCAATATTGACCCCAACCACCGCTCGTGTACCGCCTTCTGCAAGGTCTGCTCAGGAAAGTTTGTCAGAAACGCTCCTTATCTGCATGTCCGCAATGGCAAGACGGTACGTTTCTCCAGCCCTACACAGTTCATGGCGCAGCGCAAGAGTACCATTGACGAAGCCTATCCTGGCGACATCGTAGGCCTGCCCGATAACGGCATCTTCAAGATTGGCGACACGTTGACAGAAGGTGAACTGTTGCATTTCAAAGGTTTACCCAGCTTCTCACCAGAGATGTTCAAGTATATCGAGAACGCTGACCCTATGAAGACCAAGCAGTTGGAGAAGGGCATCAATCAGTTAATGGACGAAGGTGTGGCGCAGTTGTTTGTGAATCAATTCAACAACCGCAAGATTATCGGCACCGTCGGACAGTTGCAATTTGAGGTGATCCAATATCGTTTGGAGAATGAGTACAACGCCAAGTGCAAGTGGGAGCCTGTAAGCCTCTACAAGGCCTGCTGGATAGAGAGTGATGATGACGCAGAACTGGAAGCCTTCAAGAAACGCAAGTATCAATATATGGCGAAGGACAAGGAGGATCGAGATGTGTTCTTGGCTGACTCTAACTACGTACTGCAGATGGCGCAACAAGATTTCAAACATATCAAGTTCCATTTCACCAGCGAATTTTAGCGGGTTGCGGTCATCGCAACAGACGAAACATAAAAAAGTAATATGTTACAAGACGAAGTAAAGAAAGCCATTGAGGTGATGAAGGCAGGAGGAGTCATCCTCTACCCTACCGACACCGTTTGGGGCATCGGCTGTGATGCCACCAACGAAGAAGCCGTGAAGAAGGTGTTTGCCATCAAGCAGAGAGAGGACAGCAAAGCTCTGATCTGTCTGGTGGACAGCGACATCCGTCTGCAGCGCTATGTACGCAATGTGGCAGATGTCACTTGGGATATGATTGAGCTGAGTGACAAGCCCCTCACCGTCATCTTCGACAACGTAACAGGATTGGCTCCTAACGTGGTGGCAGAAGATGGAAGTGCAGGCTTACGCATCACCAAGGAGGAATTCAGCAAGGAACTCTGCTTCCGTTTTCAGAAGCCGATCGTAAGCACCAGTGCCAATATCAGTGGCGAACCTACGCCTCGCACTTTCGACGAAATCAGCGATGAAATCAAAAACGCAGTGGATTATGTGGTGAAGTACAGTCGGCAAAGTCGCGAGAAACATAAGCCCAGCAGCATCATCAAGATGAATGCCAATGGACAATTCACCATCATTCGGGAGTAATACAGATCATTATCGTAGTAACACATGAGTTTCATCGGTTTCAGAAGAAAAGAAATCACACTCATCAACTTCTTGACAGAGTGGTTGAAGGGTGACCATTCAGAGCGGCAAATCACTCTGATGATCAGCCTGATGGTGGGTGTGTGTACAGGCTTGACAGCCTTTGTGCTGAAATGGCTGATAGAGGAGGTGAAGACCTTGCTGACCTCTGGGTTCGCAGCAGAGAACATGAACCTGCTCTATCTCGTCTTTCCTGCTGTGGGCATTCTGCTATCGATGTTGTTTGTGAACTATATTGTGCGAGGTGACATCAGTCATGGAGTAACGAAGATTCTCTATGCGATGTCGCGAGGCAGAAGCCGCATCAAATCCCACAACCGATGGTCAAGCGTCATTGCCAGTGCCATCACCATCGGATTTGGAGGTTCTGTAGGAGCCGAGGCACCCATTGTGTTGACAGGTGCCGCCTGGGGTTCGGATTTGGGCAAGCGTTTCCACCTGCCTCCTAAGACCTTGATGCTCCTGGTGGGCTGTGGTGCTGCAGGTGCCGTTTCAGGTGTGTTCAAGGCTCCTATTGCAGGCTTGGTCTTTGTGCTCGAAGTGCTGATGCTGGATTTGAGTTTCTCATCCTTGCTCCCTTTGTTGGTGACCAGCATCACTTCCGTATGTGTCTCGTACGCCTTTTATGGAACAGCTCCCCTTTTTGAGTTCAATCTCAACAAGGCGTTCACTATCGACATCATCCCTGGCTGCATCCTCTTGGGCATCGCCTGCGGATTGGTCAGTCTCTATTTCACCCGTTCCATGAACTGGTTCGAAGGCATCTTTGCACGCATCCAAAAGAAACGATATAAGTTCCTTTTAGGCGCATTGGTATTAGGTCTGCTGATCTATTTCTTCCCTGTCATGTATGGTGAAGGTTATGATGTCATCAACCAACTTATCAACGATACGCCCGAAAGGGACATCATGCACAACACCATCTTCTATGGTCAAGAAGGTAACCTGCTTATCTACTTAGGACTGGTGCTCTTCCTCAAAGTGTTTGCCACCACTGCCACCAATGGAGGTGGAGGGTGCGGTGGTGTGTTCGCACCCAGCCTTTTCCTCGGATGTATCGCAGGATTCATCTTTGCCAATTTGTGGGACATGAGCTTCGGATTGTCGATGGGAGATGCGGGCTATGTGTCGCCTAAGAACTGTGGACTCTATGGAATGGCTGGACTCATGTCGGGTGTGATGCACGCACCTCTCACAGGCATCTTCCTCATTGCCGAACTTACAGGTGGCTACGACCTCTTCGTGCCGTTGATGATTGTGTCAGTGGCTTCCTACCTCACCATCAATCTCTTTGAGCCTCACAGCATCTATGCCATGCGCTTGGCTCGTCGAGGACAGCTGCTCACCCACGACAAGGACAATGCCATCCTCACGGTCTTGAACCTCGAATCGCTGATTGAGCGGGATTACAAACCCGTCACTTCCGATATGCCTTTCAACAAGTTCGTATCTATCATCTCCGAATCCCATCGCAATATATTCCCTGTGGTTTCATCCAGTGGAAAACTCTTAGGTGTGGTGTCCCTCGATTCCGTTCGCCTTTACATCTTCCGTCCTGAACTCTATCGACAATACACCGCTGGACAATTCATGAAAGATCCACCAGCTGTGCTGCTGGTGAACGACTCCCCCAAGGTGGCATTGGAGAAGTTCAAGGAAACACAAGCTTGGAACCTACCTGTGGTGGATGAACAACACCACTATTTAGGCTTTGTCTCCCGTTCTGGACTTTTCACCAGTTATCGAGAGACCCTGATCAAGTTCAGCCAAGAATAAGAGAAAAAGATAAGTAACTCAACACTCTTTCTTAATTGACTTCGTCGAGCTAAAGGTTCTTAATTCTTAACTCTTAATTCTTAAGACGAAGTCAAACTTAAATAAGTAATATGACCAAAGAAGATTTACGAATCGTATATATGGGCACGCCCGATTTTGCTGTCGAGAGCCTTCGTGCCTTAGTTGAGGGTGGCTACAATGTCGTGGCTGTCATCACGATGCCTGACAAACCCGTCGGACGTCACGGAAGCGTGCTCCAACCCAGCCCTGTGAAGCAGTACGCCATTGAACACAATCTCAAAGTCCTGCAACCAGAGAAGCTCAAAGACCCTGACTTTGTGGAGGAACTGCGTCAACTGAAAGCAGATCTCCAAATTGTGGTGGCCTTCCGCATGTTACCAGAGGTTGTGTGGAGTATGCCCCCCCTTGGCACTTTCAATGCCCACGCCAGTCTGCTGCCTAAATATCGTGGTGCAGCCCCCATCAATTGGGCTGTCATCAACGGAGAAACGGAAACAGGCATCACCACCTTCTTCCTCAAACACGAGATTGACACTGGCGACATCATCCAACAAGTGCGCATCCCAATCGCTGACACCGACAATGTGGAGGTCGTGCATGACAAACTGATGGTGCTGAGTGGAAAACTTGTCACAGAAACGGTGGACAACATCATTGCAGGTACTGTGACATCCATTCCACAAGACCAGTTCAAGGACATTCCTCTCACCCCTGCACCCAAAATCTTCCGTGAGACTTGCCGCATCAACTGGAACCAGCCCACCAAAAAGGTCTATGACTTTATTCGTGGCCTATCGCCTTACCCAGCAGCTTGGACCACATTGGAAGGTAAATCCGTCAAGATTTATGAGGCAACAAAAGAGGAAGGCACCCCCACTTCTGAGGCAGGGAAACTTCACTCAGACGGCAAAACATTCCTTCGTGTTGCCACAGCCGACGGATGGCTCAATATTCAGGTGTTACAACTCGAAGGAAAGAAAAAAATGCCCACAGAAGACTTCCTTCGTGGCACAAAATTAGCAAATAATGCATTTTTTGTGTAAAAAATTTGCATTTTTCAAATAAATGCTGTTACTTTGTACCGTCATTTGACAAAATTAAAGAATTATTAACGCTCAAAATCATATTGCCTATCGAGAAATCATTACGCTAAATCAATTTATCAAAGCATAATGAAACACTTAGCAGAACACACTGACGAGCAATTGGTCAGTCTGTACGCATTAGGTAATAATAGTGCTTTTGACACTTTGTTGAAGCGCTACGAGCAGAAGGTATTTTCTTATTTCCTCTACTCCGTTAAAAGTCAAGAACTCGCTGAAGACCTCTTCCAAGATGTCTTCATCAAGGTGATTGTGCGCCTCAAGAATGGGCAATATGAAGAGAACGGCAAATTCTCTTCGTGGCTGATGCGTATTGTACACAACCACCTCATCGACCACTATCGCACCACACCAACTGAGAAGATTCTCTCCAACGATGATACGGAGGTTGACCTCTTCAGTCAAGCTGAAATCGCCGTCAATGAGAATCGCGAACAAGAAATCATCGACCAGCAGACCCTGCAAGAAGTGAAGGAGCTTATCGCCATGTTACCTGACCCTCAGCGTGAGGTGCTGACGATGCGTGTGTACGATGAACTTTCCTTCAAGGAAATCGCCCAAAAGACCAATTGCAGCATCAACACAGCCCTTGGTCGCATGCGCTATGCCGTTCTGAATCTTCGCCACATGGCTTTCGAACGTGGCATCAGCATGGCATCGTGAGCATTCCTTCTTAATGACAAACTGACTCGTACTGCGCTGCTCAAACCAGCGCTAACCCTTTTTCATCCAACAAAAATGCTCTTCTGCAATCCAGACAAGCATAATGGGCTGTGATGATGGGGTCATGCTTTTGTAATGAATGCCCAAAGATTTGATACACATCCGGGAAAGGAACGGATGAAAGCATCTCGTCAGAATCAGCCCACAGCATACTGCCCGAAGGGAGATAGCCTCCCCTCACCCTCCCCACGTCAGCAAGAGCCGATACACCCTTCTTCGTGGCCATCAGATGATTCAGATTCTTGGCTGTCAGCTCCTTGATGGTGTCCTGATGACGCTCATACCATAAAGATGTCACTCCCGCATGGGTGAACAGATAACGCTTTCCAGCCACCACTTCCTCATGAGCCAGGCAGAAACTGCCTTCATTGTCCTTCAACAATCCAGAGATGACAGGAGCCATTCTCTCGTTATAACGGGTTCCACATGCCAACTCCCTGAACTGCATGGAGAGATAATGCATGTCATGATTACCCAACAACAGCACCACCTTCTTCTGATGCGCTTTTTTCAAGTCAAGCACTTCATAGAACACCTCTAACGCATGTTCTGCGCTGATGCCTTCCCTT
>JBGUMY010000116.1:0-1286 GCA_045117095.1 Bacteroidaceae bacterium
TATTTCGTTCGCAAATTTACAGCAAATTTGTGGCATCAGCAAAGAAACTCTCACAGAAACTTATTATATTTATGAATAATGAGCTAAAAGATGCGTGTGTGTGTGGTCTGTTTGGAAAGTTTTTTGTACTTTTGCAACTGATTGGACGCTCATCGTCAATGTCATCGAAATTACAAATCATTAAATCTGAAGAAATGAAGAAAGCGTGTTTCATTTTTATGATTATGTTCTGGTGCTTCCTGTCGGCAGGTGCTGTCGATTTGAAGCAGTGCCGCATTGTGGTGGCTGAGCAGGATGCTGCCCTGGTCAAGAAAATGGGTGTGGTGTTGAGTGAGGATATAGAGCGGGTGACAGGAGTGAAGCCTGGAGTGGAGACGATGGGGAAAACATCATCGGCTAACGCTCATGGAACCATCACCCCTGATGCGAAAGCGCCTGTGGTGGTACTGGCCACGGTGGATGGTCTGGGACTGCTGCCAGCTTCGTTGGGTGTGGAAGTGAACGACATCAAAGGCGGATGGGAACGCTATAAGATTGTGACGAAGGGAAATCTGCTGGTCATTGTGGGAAGTGATGCTCGTGGTGCGGCATACGGAGCGCTGCATGTGAGTGAGAAGATAGGGGTGAGTCCTTGGTATTGGTTTGCTGATGTGCCTGTGCAGAAGAAGGCGTCGTTGGATTATCAGGAGAATTATACCTCGAAGGAACCCACCATCAAGTATCGTGGCATCTTCATCAACGATGAGGATTGGGGCTTGAAGACGTGGGCGGCTGAGAACTTCGAGAAGGAATTGGGCGATATTGGCCCCAAGACCTACGACAAGGTGTGCGAACTGCTGTTGCGTTTGAAGGCGAACATGCTGGCACCTGCCATGCACACTTGTACAGGAGCATTCTACAGCCATCCTGAGAGTCAGGTGAAGGCGGCCGAGTGGGGCATCATGATCACGACAAGCCATTGCGAACCCATGCTTTTCAACAATGCCGCTCCTTCAGAATGGGAAAAGGAACGGGATGGCGAATGGAATTACTTGACCAACAAAGAGACCATCTGGAAGAAGTTTGATGATCGTCTGAGAGAAACGGCCCAGTATGACAATATCTATACGATGGGCATGCGTGGCTTGCATGATGAGGCTATGAAAGGTTCGACGGACAACACGGTGAGAGCACGTACATTGGAGAAGGTGATGGCTGACCAACGTCAGATTCTGGAAACTCATAAGAAGAAATCTGCTACGGAGATTCCACAAATCTTCGTACCTTATAAGGAGACGCTCGACATT
>JBGUMY010000117.1:0-1586 GCA_045117095.1 Bacteroidaceae bacterium
GTACCACCTTAGCAACTTCACCTTCGAAAATCTCAATGTAACAGCGAAGAATGTAGATTTCCATCAAGAATATGTGGAAAATTTCACAGTAAAGAACGTGCAAGCGGAAAAAAAGCCGTAACTTTGCACCAGCTCATGTGCTGAATGACATTCATGTTTTAACAACTAAATAACCAGACAACTAATTATATGGATTGGCTTATTGAGTTATTCACATCAGGCGGAAGCGTGGCACATACAGTGATTCTGTATGCAGGCGTCATTGCTTTGGGTGTGTTCCTTGGCAATAAAATCAAATTCGGAAGCGTCTCTTTGGGCGTGACTTGGATTCTCTTCATCGGCATCTTGGTGGGCGACCTGCTCATGCGTGGTGGCATCGAAGAGAATACGGCAGTCATCAACTTCGTTCAAGACTTCGGACTCATCTTGTTCGTATTCATCATCGGTCTGCAAGTCGGACCGTCGTTCTTCACCTCACTGAAACAAGGAGGTCTAAAAGCGAATGGTGTGGCGGCTGGCGTAGTATTGCTGAACATCGTAGTGATGCTGGCTATCTATTATGGATTCCGAAACGTGATTCCAGCAGCCGACAACCTGCCCATGTTGGTGGGTACATTGTGTGGAGCTGTGACCAACACACCTGGTCTTGGTGCTGCCAACGCCGCATTGGAACAAATCAACCAGATACATCCTTTTGAAGGCGGTGTGCCAGTCATTGCCAATGGTTATGCTTGTGCATACCCTCTCGGTGTAGTAGGTATCATCGGTAGCATCATCCTCATCCGAATCCTCTTCAAGGTGAACTTCCAGAAAGAAGTGGAGCATTTCAACAAGAAGAACAACAAGGAGGCCGTCAAGCCTCACTTGATGACTGTGAATGTATTCAACCCTGCCATTGCCGACAAGAGCATCCTTCAAGTGAGAGGCTTTATCGGTCGTGACTTCGTTTGTTCACGTATGCTTCATAATGGTCACGTTGTGGTACCCAACAAGGACACATTGTTGAATGTGGATGACAAACTCTATATTGTCTGTGCAGAAGAAGATGCCGCTGCGATTGTGGCATTCATCGGTCCGGAGGTGGCAGTCGAATGGGATGAACAGGATGTGCCAATGGCATCAAGGAAGCACACCGTAACAAAAGAGAACATCAACGGAAAGACGTTAGGAAGTCTGCACCCCAGTTCCATGTATGGCGTAAATGTCACGCGTTTATATCGTTCTGGCATTGAATTGTTTGCAAGTCCAAATGTTATCCTGCAGATGGGTGATATTCTGACCGTAGTAGGTCCAGAGGATGCGGTTGATCGTTTTGCCAACAAGATTGGTGACAAGAAGCAACAATTGGACAAGCCCAACCTGCTCACCCTCTTCGTGGGCATCCTAGTGGGTATAATCTTCGGTATGCTGCCTATCAGTATTCCTGGCATGTCGATGCCTGTGAAGTTAGGTTTGGCTGGCGGTCCACTGATCATCGCCATCCTTTTAGGTCGCTTCGGCTATAAACTCAAATTGATTGCCTATACGACAAACTCAGCCTCGTTCATGATTCGTGATATCGGTTTGGTGCTCTTCTTGGCGAGTGT
>JBGUMY010000118.1:0-4591 GCA_045117095.1 Bacteroidaceae bacterium
GTTCATTATGCTATCCGAAATGGCTGCTATGTTTATGCTCGTCAGAAGGATGGAAAGACGGTGACGGTGGTGATGAACGGCACAAATGAGCCACAAACGCTCGACCTGAAGATCTATCGTGAAGTGATACTAACTAACAAGGCTTACGATGTCATCTCAGATAGTGAAGTGGTGTTGGGTGACAAGTTGGAGATGCCAAAACGTGGCATTTATGTGCTGTGCTTTTGAGTTTTAGAGTATAGGGCTTAGGGTTTAGAGTTAAGAGCTTAGAGTTTTTGAAATATAATAGATATGAATAGAAGAACGATATTAAGTTTCTTGTTGCCATTGATGGCACTTGGGGTGAATGCACAAAAGTTGACTTCCCCCAATGGACAGATGGAGATGAACTTCAGCGTGGATGCGGAAGGTCGTCCCACCTATGAATTGTCCTACAAAGGCAAGACTGTTATTGGCAGCAGCCATTTGGGATTTCAGTTGAAGGAAGAGAATCCAGACAAGGCTACGGACTTTGAGTACAAGACCTTTACGGAGAAGGAGTCTATCCTGCGCAAGGCTGACATGCAGACAGGCTTTTCCATTACTGACACAAAAACCAGCACGTTCGATGAAACTTGGACACCTGTGTGGGGTGAGGAGAGCAGCATCCGCAACCATTACAACGAGTTATTGGTGACCCTACGTCAGCAGAAGAACGACAGGACGATGATGATTCGTTTCCGTCTTTTCGACGATGGATTGGGCTTCCGCTATGAGTTTCCCTCCCAGAAGGAACTGACCTATTTCATCATCAAGGAAGAGCAGTCGCAATTCAAGATGATGGGCGACCACCTGGCATGGTGGATTGCAGGTGACTACGACACGCAGGAATATGAATGGCAAACCACAAGGCTCTCAGAGATTCGTGGACACATGAAAGATGCGATCACCGATAACTCTTCGCAGACTCCAGCAGGACCCACTTGTGTGCAGACGGCTTTGTTGATGAAGACGGATGACGGGTTGTTCATCCACTTGCATGAGGCAGCCTGCATCAATTATGCGACCATGCATCTCAATTATGACGAGGTTTCCCATACGTTTACGTCCTTGCTGACTCCTGATGCAATGGGTGATAAAGGACACATGCAGACCGATTGTGTGAGTCCTTGGCGTACCATCATCGTGGGTGAGACGGGTGCCGACATCTTGGCTTCACGCATGACGCTCAACCTCAATGAGCCTTGCAAGATTGAGGATACGAGTTGGATCAAGCCGACGAAGTACGTGGGCGTATGGTGGGACATGATCAGCAACCGTTCCCATTGGTCATATACGGATGACCTGTTCAGCGTGCAGTTGGGTAAGACGGACTATACGAAGTGCAAGCCCAGCGGTCGCCATGCCGCCAACACGGAGAACGTGAAACGTTACATCGACTTTGCTGCCCAGCATGGTTTCGACGGTGTGTTGGTGGAAGGTTGGAATATTGGTTGGGAAGACTGGTTCGGTCATCAGAAAGATTATGTGTTTGACTTCGTGACCCCTTACCCGGACTTCGACGTGAAGGGCATCCAAGAATATGCGGCCAGCAAGGGCGTGAAGATGATCATGCACCATGAGACCTCCAGTTCTGTCATCAACTACGAGCGTCACCTGGATCAGGCTTATCAATTCATGGTCGATCATGGCTATCCTGCTGTGAAGAGCGGTTATGTGGGTGACATCGTGCCATACGGAGAACATCACTACAGCCAGTTCATGAACAACCACTACCTGCGTTGCATCACCAAGGCTGCTGATTACAAGATTATGGTGAACGCCCATGAGGCGACCCGTCCTACAGGCATCTGCCGTACCTATCCCAATTGGATTGGCAATGAAAGCGCACGTGGAACTGAGTACGAGAGTTTTGGAGGTAATCCTGTGAACCATACGACCATCCTGCCTTTCACTCGACTGGTGGGTGGCCCTATGGACTACACCCCAGGCATCTTCCAGATGGATCTCTCGAAGACGGCACCAGGCAAGAACACCAGTCATGTGCGCAGTACCTTGGCACGCCAGTTGGCACTGTATGTGACTCTCTATTCTCCCCTTCAGATGGCAGCCGACCTCATCGAGAATTACGAACCTTACATGGATGCGTTCAAGTTCATCGAGGATGTGCCTGTCGATTGGCAGAAGAGTATATACTTGGAGGCCGAACCTGGCGACTATGTGACGATTGCCCGCAAAGACAAACATTCTGAAGATTGGTACGTGGGCTGTTCGGTGGATGAGAATGGCCATGTGAGCACCCTCCGTCTGGACTTCCTCACGCCAGGCAAGAAGTACCAGGCCACCATCTATGCCGATGGCAAGGATGCCAGCTGGGACAAGAATCCGCAAAGTTACACCATCACGACCCAGACGGTCACCAGCAAGAGTGTCCTCAAACTGAAGAGTGCCTCTGGTGGTGGGTTCGCTATTAGCCTAAAAGAAGTAAAAGGTGTGAGGTAAGAGAAAGCAAACAACTTTATATATTTATTTATTAACTAATTCAAAATCCTAAATCCAAAACATGAAACAGAAACTAAATTTGAGGTTTTGTATGACGTTGGTCATCGGAATCTTCGTGTCCGTTTCAGCGTTCGCCCAGAACATTACGGTGAAGGGCCACGTAAAGGACAATTTGGGTGAGGTTACTGGTGCGACGGTATTGCAGAAAGGCACGAGTAACGGATGTGTTACCGACTTGAACGGTGACTTCACACTCAGTGTTCCTCGCGGAGCGACGCTTGTGATCTCTTTTGTGGGTTATGTGACGCAAGAGGTGGCAGCAGCTCCAACACTCAACATTATGCTGCAGGAGGATTCCAAACTCCTGGGTGAACAGATTGTCATCGGTTATGGTACGGTGAAGAAGAATGACTTGACGGGTTCGGTCATTGCCATGAAGCCCGATGAAATGAATCATGGTTTGCAGACCAGTGCGCAGGACATGATTCAGGGTAAGATTGCTGGTGTCAGCGTGGTGCCTGGCGATGGTACGCCTGGTGGTAGTGCTTCCATCCGCATTCGTGGTGGTTCGTCGCTGAATGCGTCGAACGACCCGCTGATTGTGGTGGATGGTTTGGCGCTCGACTCCTACGGAGCCAATGAAGGTGCAGCCAATGCCCTGTCGATGATCAACCCTGCCGACATTGAGAGCTTTACGGTGCTGAAGGATGCCTCTGCTGCCGCCATCTATGGTAGTCGTGCGTCGAACGGTGTGATCATCATCACCACCAAGAAGGGTAAAGTAAACTCAGGGCCCAAGGTGTCGTACAATGGTAATGTGAGCTTCAGCGTGAACACGAAACGCATGGAGGTGATGGACAGCGGAGAGTATCGGAAGTTTGCCCAGCAGTTGTTTGGCTATGCCGATGACGAGGCGGGTTGGTTGGCATCGAGCCAGTATGCCAACTTAGGTTATTATGACGCCCAGGGCAATCACCTGTTTGCGGATACCGATTGGCAGAAGGAGATTTACCGTATGGGTCTGAACACCGACCATAACGTGACGGTGTCTGGCGGTCTGAAGTGGATGCCCTATCGTGTGTCGGTAGGCTATACGCATCAGGACGGTACGCTGAAAACCTCCAACTTCAACCGTTATACGATGAGCATGACCTTGTCGCCCTCGTTCTTGGATGACCACCTGAAGGTGAACCTCCATGCGAAGATGGCGTTCACCCGTCATTCGTTTGCCGAGACGCAGGCTGTAGGCAAGGCCATCTATGCCGACCCCACCAAACCTATCTATGATGACCGTGCGGAAGCCGCCGAGTATGGTGGTTACTGGCAGTGGCCTGTGACAGCTGACTTTGGCGATACGCAGTGGACACATTCGTACTCTGGTCTGAATGCCGACAACCCCGTGGCGAAGTTGAAGAATCAGAGCAACATCGGTAAGGGCAATGACTTCATGGGCAATGTGGATATTGACTATTCAGTGCATGGACTGGAAGATCTGCACCTCCATGTGAAGGGAGGCATGAACTATGTGCATGGTCGCAGTAACAAGTGTGTGTCGCCCTACGACTACAGCAACAACATCTATTATGGCAGTAAGGGTTGGAATCATGGCGACAAGCACAACCTCTCGCTCACGGCTTACGCCCAGTATCTGAAGGACATCAACGAGACGCATCACATTGACGTGATGGCGGGTTATGAGTGGCAGAAGTTCTACCGCAAGACGGATTACGACTATCCTGTGTATTATCCTGAAACCCATGCCACCCATCCTGGCGAATTGGTGAACCCTGATTATGCCGAGACGAAGAATGCGCTCTACAAGACGCAGAACTATCTGGTCAGCTTCTTCGGACGTGTGAACTATTCGTTGCTCGACCGCTACCTCGTGACGTTCACCCTGCGTGATGACGGTTCTTCACGCTTCTCGAAAGACCACCGTTGGGGTGTGTTCCCCTCTGCCGCCTTGGCTTGGAAAATCAATGAGGAGGCGTTCCTGAAGGATGTGGCAGCCGTGTCGGACACGAAGCTCCGTTTTGGCTGGGGTATCACGGGTCAGCAGGAAGGAAATATCGGCGACTATGCCTATCTGCCTGTCTATACGGTGAGCGGT
>JBGUMY010000119.1:0-3673 GCA_045117095.1 Bacteroidaceae bacterium
GCGGTATGCCTCCTTTGTACGCCGTCACCGTCACCATGGCTTCCTCGCCCATGCGGTAATTCCGGTCGGCATGATCCACTGTTGTCAGGTATTCCACATACAGATGCCTGTCGCCCGTGAACTCTCGTTCACTACTTTGTGCCGTCGCCGTCAAGACAAGCAGAGTTGTAAGTGTAGCAATAATCAGCTGTCTCATATTTACGGAGAATGTATGTTATTTGAACGTCACTTTGAACACCACGGCCTCTGGCGAGGGAACAGCCTGGGGCTTCGTGATGGTGAGCGCATCTTTCGACTGTTGCCACTTCACGACCTCATTACTGCCGAGAAGAGAAACGGACTTTATTTTGCGTGAGTTGTGGCTATTTTTCCATCCCAAGCTCTTAACGGTGATATCGGCCTCAGGTACGCCCATCAGTGTGACGTAGAGTGTCTTTTCGCCCTTCTTGTTAAATCGGATGTCGGCGGCTGAGTACTTCTGACGGCCTTCATTGAAACCCTGCGCATTGATGGGGTTGGCGGTGTCGGCGGTGGGGCCTTCGCCGTAAATGACCCACGGACGGGTGCCGTAGATGCTCTCGCCGTTGATCTGCATCCAGTGGCCGATGGCCTTCACAATCTTCAGCTCGGTGGGGTCGAGCGTGCCGTCGCTCTTCAGCGGGATGCTGAGTAGCAGGTTGCCGTTCTTAGAGACGATGTCGACGAGCATGGTGATGACCTGCGCCGCCGACTTGTAGCGGTCGTCGTAGTAGATGTGCTTGTTGTAGTGCCACTCGCCGATGCACGAGCAGGTCTGCCACGGCAGCTCCTGAATCTTGTCGGGCGCACCGCGCTCCACGTCCCACATGCAGGTCTTCTTCTGCCAGTCGTTCAGCACCTTGGCCGTCACGATACTCTGGTTTACGCCTTTGTTCTGGGCCGCACTCTTATTATAAAGGTGGGCGGCGATTTTCAGTCCGGCATCCGACACGGGCCACAGCGGCAGGTAGGTGTCGTCGAAATACACCATCGCGGGATTGTAGGCGTTGATGAGCTGGATGGTTCGGTTGTAGAACTTGTCGCAGTACGCCTGGTCGGGCGGCGTGATGCGGCCCTCCTCCCAGTTCCAGCCGCCGCCGGGACTCAGCGGATGGTTCTGCGCATAGAGGTCCTGCGGGTCGTAGCCTTCCCACCACTTGCCCTTGCCGTCCTCCTTGGTCAGCCAACCGTCGTAGCGCACGCCGGCCAGCGGCCCCTTCTTGTCGCTGCCGCGCGAGGTCTCCATCCAGCACCAGGCGTGCGAGGCGTGGACGCTGACACCCAGCGGCAGACCGTATTTCTTGCACGCCTCGGCCCAACCGCGCACGATGTCGCGCTTCGGCCCCATGTTGACCGAGTTCCACTGCTGGTACGGACTGTCCCACAGGTCGAAGTTGTCGTGGTGGTTGGCCAGCGTCATGAAGTAGCGCGCGCCGGCCTCCTTATACAACCGTATCAGGCTGTCAGGGTTCCACCGCTCGGCCTTGAAGCGGGGAATCCAGTCCTTGAAGCCCAGCTCCGACGGATGTCCCATCGCATCAATCTGGTACTTGTAGTAGCCGCTGCCTTCGTTATATATGTTGCGGGCATACCAGTCGCCAGCCTCTGGCGCACACTGCGGTCCCCAGTGCGCCCAGATGCCGAATTTCGCATCGCGGAACCACTCAGGACAGATGTAGGAGGAGAGTCCCTCAATCGTTGGCTTGAAGGAGCCTTCCTGAACGGGTTCTTTTTGTGTATTGACTACCACCTTGAAGTCAGGTGTTTGCTGGGCATGCGTTACAGAACAGAGTCCTGCAATCAGTAACAGGGAAATAAGTCCTTTCATTTCATATAAATTTTTTTGCCGTTATGGATATAGAAACCTTTGGAAGGAAGAGACACTTCCTGCCCCTGTAAGTTGTAATAGTGAGAAGCCTTCCCCGTTCCATCCGAAAGAGGGGGGGAAGGAGCATGGACTGCCTCGATGCTTGTGGATGTGAACTCCATGACCTGTAAGAAGAGTCTTCCCAAAACGAAGTCAGCATTGAGTGTGGCATCGGTGTAGAATGCAATGACATAGTCTCCTGTTTCGGGAATGTCAAATTCAAAGGTCTGCTGGGGCACGATGCTGAACTTGTTGCTTGCATCGCCACCAATATTGACGGTGGGCGTATAGGTCTGCGATGCTATTTCCTGTCCGTCGCGCTGTTCGATGCAGATGGACACAGGCGTGAACGTAGGCTGATTCCAGTTGCACACCCTGTACTTGAGGGCGTAATGACCTGCATGCAGGGTGAGCGTAGAATGGGCATCGTTCGTGCCGTATTTTGCCCAGCCAGTCTTGGCTTCATTCTTTGTATTTTGCACGAGCAGACCACTCTCCAAACCATGTAATTTGTTGGTGAATTGCAACATGCGTGGGCCATCTTCGTATGTATTGAAACCTCCCACACGTGTTTCTTTACCATTGCTCACACTCCATGATTGTGGTATGGTGCCATCGCCCACGAGTTGCTGAGAAAAGTTATAGGTTGTTTGTGGGGCAATGTAGTTGATGGGGCAGGAGGTCGAAGCCGTTCGGCCCTCATCGTCAGTCGCCACCACTTTGATGGAATGTTCAGAGGCTTTGGGTGTGATTAGTGTGGCAACATAGGGAGAGTCTGTTATCGTTTCGAGCAATGTCTTCCCATCATAGAATTCCACTTTCGTAATTTTTCCATTGCCAAAGGCTGGGGAAGAGATGGCATGGACTCTGACATCAGGGAACTGAGCCTCGCCCGTCGGAGCCATGCAGATGTGTTGTAGTTCTGTGGATGGTTCTGTGATGAGGATGGTGGGTTTGGTGATGAACTTGAAACAATCGTCGAGCACCATGGGGAACATTGAGCCGTGATCGCCATCCACTTCCTTATAGGTAATGTTTAGGTGAAGTTCGTCGTGGGCAAACTTGTAGAGTTCACGACTACCTCCCAACGAGGCACCGGCACGCAGTCCTTCCGTCATGAAGATGGGTTTGTGCCTGAGCCGTTCCCAAGGGTAGCCATGTCGCATGGTGAAGGGACCGCTGATGGGGACGAGTCCATACCAGTAGTCAGGGTATTTGGCGCCCAAATACCAAGTTCCGCCACTGCCCATCGAGTGTCCCATAATATACATGGCCGAACGATTGACTGGATACTCGGCTAACACGATCTCGATGACGTTGATGACATCCTGCTCACTCAGTTTCTGGGCTGTGTGGCGCTGGGCTGTGGCTTCGTCCATAATCTTCTGCATCTCATCCTCATGACCAAAAGTGGCGGGTAATCGCAGATAGTTTCCAAACGCCTCATCGCCACCCAGAGGCGAGACGAGCAACACGCCATATTTGTTGGCAATCTTCACGAGCTGCTTGTCGTTCTGGTCGAGATAGGAACTCTCGTCGTTCCACCCTCCATGCAGGAAGAGCACCATCGGCATCTCAGACTCTCCGTCCCATGCGTCAGGCACACAGACACGATAGGGCATGTTCTTCTTGGCATCGGCAAAATAATATGTGCGACGCTGGTCGCCTTTGGCCTGCCAATTGTCTGCTTTTGGATTCGCCAACTGCTTGGCCAGTTTTTGTGCCTTTTTCATCGCTGTGGAAGGCGTAAGGTCTGTGCCAAACACAATGTCTCGCTTACCCAAAGTC
>JBGUMY010000120.1:0-2073 GCA_045117095.1 Bacteroidaceae bacterium
CCTCCAATGGATCGGCATGGGTGTGCTGACCCTCATCACTGTGGCCATGGTGGTGTGGAACCGCATGCGCATTGTGAAAGAAGAAAAGAAATAATCATCAATAACTAACGAATAACAAGTAACCTATGAAGAAAATTATTGTGAGTTGTGCCCTGTTGATGGGCTCACTGGGCATGAACGCCCAAATGAATGTGAGTTTTCAGAAAGCATGCCATCCAGACGATGTGAAGCATTATGACACACAGACGCTTCGCGATCGCTTCGTGATGGAGAAGGTGATGGTGGCTGACCAAATCAACCTTACGTATTCCATGTACGACCGCTTCATCTTTGGTGGTGCGATGCCTGTGACGAAGGACTTGAAGTTGGAAGCCTTCCCAGAACTGCGTGCTCCTTATTTCCTGCACAATCGTGAAATCGGCATCATCAACACGGCTGGTGATGGCGTGGTCATTGTGGATGGTGTGGAATATCCTTTGAGTGAACGGGAAGCCCTCTACATCGGTCGTGGCAATTTGGGTAAGGATAAGAAAGGCAATGGCATTGAGTCGAATCAGGAAGTCATCTTCCGTTCGAAAGATCCACAGAAGCCTGCCAAATTCTACATCAACTCAGCAACTGCCCACCAGCACTACAAGACCCAGTGGATTACGTTGGATGGTCGTAAGAACGGCAATGTCCAGTCGCTCAAAGCTACAGTGCTTCGCAACTTGGGTTCTTTGGAAGAGTCGAACAAGCGCACCATCTACCAGCTGATTGTCAACACAGCTCTCGAAGAAGGTCCTTGTCAATTGCAGATGGGTCTGACGCAGTTGGAGCCAGGTTCAGTATGGAACACGATGCCTCCTCACACGCATGGTCGTCGCATCGAGGCTTACTATTACTTCAACCTGCCAGAGGGTCAAACCATCAGCCACATCATGGGTGAACCACAGGAGAGCCGCGTCGTTTGGCTCCACAACGAGCAGGGTATTATGTCGCCTGAATGGTCTATCCATGCTGCTTCTGCCACCTACTATTATACCTTCATCTGGGGTATGGCAGGTGAAAACCTCGACTACAACGACAAGGATGTCATCAAGGTGAGTGACATCAAATAATTTGCAATTAGATTATTTACTATTTACGATTCATGGGCAATCGAAATATAAATAGTAAATCGTTAAATCGTAAATATCACGATGCTGAGCAAGAATAGGGTGAAATATGTGCGTTCGCTGGAGATGAAGAAGTTTCGGAAAGCGGACAACGTATTTGTGGCAGAAGGACACAAGCTGGTGGGCGACCTCCTCGATGTGTTCTCCTGCACCTATCTTGCGGCTACGGCTGAATGGCTTGCTCTACATGCTTCTTGGCTACAGCAACAGAGTGGGGTAGAAATCAAAGAGGTGACGGACGATGAGTTGAAGCGCCTCAGTTTTCAAGAAACGCCCCAACAGGTCTTAGCTGTATTCAAACAACCTACGTATGACGTAGATGTGAATGAGGTGGCGAAACGAGAGTTGTGTCTGGTTTTGGATGATGTACAGAATCCAGGCAACTTAGGCACAATAGTTCGTTTGGCAGATTGGTTTGGCATTGAGCACATCTTTTGTTCCAGAGGATGTGCCGACATCTATAATCCCAAGACCGTTCAGGCGACAATGGGAGGCATTGCGAGGGTACAGACTCACTATGTCGATTTACCTGCGATGCTGAGTGCTTTGGACAAGTCCATCCCCGTTTATGGCACCTTCTTGGATGGAGAGAACCTCTATCAGAAGAAGTTGGAGCATCGTGGATTGATTGTGATGGGCAACGAAGGGAAGGGTGTCTCGAAAGCCGTAGAGGCCTTTGTTTCAGAACGGCTCTACATCCCTAATTATCCACCAGGACGAACCACTTCAGAGTCGCTCAATGTTGCCATTGCCACAGCCATCGTATGCGCTGAGTTCCGAAGGATGGTATAGCCCTTAAGATGCTGCAGCGCATGGCGTCAGCCAATATGTTCAGTTTACATCGGAATGCCTGTGTCATTTGAATCCGATGCTGCGCTTGGTGGGGGTGCTGGTCAATTGCAATGGCTTGATGTCA
>JBGUMY010000121.1:0-2045 GCA_045117095.1 Bacteroidaceae bacterium
GTGCGTGCGCGAGATGGTGCTCAACGGCAACACGGTGAAGATTGACAACCTCGCCATCTTCAAGGCGACCGTGGAGTCCAACGCCCTCGAGGTGCTCTACGACGCCGAGAACGACAAGGTGGCCACTGCCTCCATCGGCACGCTGGCAGATGGTGCCAAGACCGGAGCAGCCGTGAAGACCGTGAAGCTTCTGGCTCAGAGCACAGGCGACTTCACCCGCGAGGAGCTGAAGAAGGACGTGAAGCTGGCTTGGACGGACAAGACCAAGGCTGAGATTGCGGCAGCCAAGGGCGGAACTGATGGGAGCGATGGCACCACCCCAGGTACAGGGGGCGAGAGTGGCAGCGACACACCTCCAAGTGGTGGCGGCGGATTCGGAGGATAGGCAGACCCTCTCCCCAACCCTCCCCCGTAATGGGGAGGGGGTAGGCTGACGCGATGTAAGAGAAAAAGAGAAGGTTGCAGGAGTTGCAGCCTTCTCTTTTTGTGTCATTTTTCAAATTCTTCTCTTGTGGGGAAATGCCCAATCCACTTCATCTGCCGCAAACACCAGGATTGGCGTTTGTACATATAATGGGTGGGAGATGCTGAATTCATTTTGAGGGGATTGGGAAGCGAGATGGCTATCATGGCACATTGGTTACGTGTCAGACGGCTGGCGTCGCAGCCAAAATGCTCTTGAGCCACTGCTTGGGCACCATAGATGCCGTCGCCCATCTCGATGGTGTTGAGATAGACTTCCATGATGCGATGCTTGTCCCACATGAATTCCATCAGCAGGGTGAAATAAGCCTCGACCCCTTTGCGGAACCAGGCCATCTTGCCTGTGGATGATGTGGGGAAAAGGAACACGTTCTTGGCTGTTTGCTGACTAATGGTGGAGCCTCCACGGAAACGCTCTCCCTCTTCGCGTTCTTCCATCACCTTCTTGATGGCATCCCAATCAAATCCGTTGTGGATGAGGAAGTTCTGGTCTTCGCACGACATGACAGCCAATGGAAGATCGGCCGACATCTGTTCGAGCGGCACCCACTCATGATGCCATCGGATCTGTTCACCTCGGCTCACCTGCTGAAACGTGCGGATGAACATGAGTGGCGAAGTATAGACAGGAACGTATCGGAACAGCAAAACAAGGAGGATGCTCCCCGCCACAATGACGATGAGCATCCACTTGATAAAGTTCCCAATTTTAGAAAAGAATTTTCCCATTACTGAAGTGTGCCAGCCTCAGCAGATTTCACCATTGAATCTGAAGCATAGAGATAGATTTCCACACGACGGTTCTGCTGGCGACCATCAGCGGTTTCGTTGCTTGCCACAGGATTCTCTTCACCAAAACCTACGCTGCTCTTGATCTGGTTCACACCAGCACCCTTGGCGAGAAGGAATGACTTCACAGCATCAGCACGTTCCTGGCTGAGCTTGATGTTCTTCTGGATGCTCTCTTCTGTAGTAGAGCCCTTGAAACCTGTGTTGTCAGTAAAGCCCTGAATAGAGACGTCGCAGTCAGGATTGGGCTTCAGCACATCGTTGGTGAATGAGGTGAGGCTTTCCATAGACTCCTTGCTCAAAGTTGACTTTCCACTTGGGAAAAGCACTCCTGATGCCAATGTTACCTTCACAGCGTCGAGACCATTGGCGTCCTTCACGGTCTCCACCTGGGCGTTAGCCACAGCGGCTTCGGCCTGAGACTTCAGTTTGTCCATCTTCTTACCAATCAGCACACCTGCAGCTGTACCTACTGCTGCACCAATGCCTGCACCAGCCAATGTGCCACCAGCATTCTTGCCGATGAGCGCACCAACCATAGCACCAATACCAGCACCGGCACCACCACCGATGAGACCACCCTTAGCTGTGTTGTTCATACCACAACCTGAAAAAATCATAAGCGCAGACATGATGAATGCGCAAAGTTTCATCTTTTTCATTTTTGTTCTGTTCTTTATGTGAATAAATATAATTGATGAATATTGATTTCCACCTATTACTTTTCTCCTCATAGAATCGTCTTCAAGTGCAAATATCGGGATTTTCGCTGA
>JBGUMY010000122.1:0-5021 GCA_045117095.1 Bacteroidaceae bacterium
CTGTTCGGGATGATCTTCCTGGCCGCGTGTACGGTGGTCACGGTGTGGTCGGTGTGGAGTTCGTACAGCTTCGCGGAGAAGCAGCGCGAGAAGATCTATGTGCTCGACGGCGGCAAGTCGCTGATGCTGGCACTCTCGCAGGACCTGTCGCAGAACCGTCCGGCAGAGGCGAGGGAACACGTCCGACGCTTCCACGAACTGTTCTTCACGCTGGCACCGGAGAAGAGTGCCATAGAGAGCAACGTGCAGCGTGCGCTGGTGATGGCCGACAAGAGCGCCTACAACTACTACCGTGACTTCGCGGAACAGGGATTTTATAACCGCATCATCGCGGGCAACATCAACCAGACGGTGAGGGTGGACAGCGTGGTGTGCGACTTCGACAGCTACCCGTATCGGGTGAGAACGTTCGCAAAGCAGACGATCATCCGTGAGAGTAACGTGACGGAGAGGACGCTGGTGACGGAGTGTCGACTGATGAACTCCAGCCGCTCGGACGACAACCCCAACGGCTTCCAGATACGGAACTTCACGATCATCGAGAACAAGGACATCAGAACGGTGAAGAAATGAAGCAGGAAGTAGTGAACGCAAAGCAAAGAATTGTGGGAGGCATCAAGGAAAGGCTTGATGCACTCTCGCCACAGCAGAGGCTGCACATGGTAGTCGGGATGTTCGGAATCCTCGTCGTTCTGTTGCTGTTCTGCATCTGGCAGACGGTAACGGACATTGCCGACAGACCAGAGAATACGAACATCGTGATAGAGCACATCGAAAGACCCGTCATCGTGGACAGGAAACATGAGTATCAACAACTAAAAGAAATTGCAAATGGAACAGGAGAACAAAGAGAATCTGGAGCAGACGCAAGGCGGGGCCTTGGGCAACTCATCCCAGGAGGGGCAGACCGCTAATCCTCCGAAGGAAGAATCGGCAGAGAAACCAAAACGGGAATTGTCAGAGGAAGAGAAACTGAAGCGCAACAAACTGATGGTGCTTGGCGCAGCCATTATCGGCTTCATCTTCATCCTTGGCTGGCTGTTTACCTCTCTCAGTGGCGGTGATGACAGCGTGAACGGCAGGAATGGCTTTAATACCGAGATGCCCGATGCCGATCAGGGCAGCAGCAAAATTGCCGACAAGAGTAAGGCATACGAGATGGACGGGCTGAAGAAGAACCAGCAGGCACGGCATGACCTGGGGGCATACTCGATGAGCGAGACGGATTCCGTGTCGGTATCGGACGAGATGAACCTGATGGCAACCTCTGTACAAAAAGATGAAGAGGTGTCGCCAGCCAAACAGAAGGTGGAACAGTCGGCAGCGGCCTGTAACGAACTGAGCCAGACACTCGGTAACTTCTACCAGCCCTCTGAGACTGCAGCCAATGAGGAACTGAAAAGCCGTATCTCGGAACTGGAACAGAAACTGGCCAGTCAAACCGCTTCGGGTGGTAGTACCGTCGATGACCAGATGGCACTCATGGAGAAGTCGTATCTGTTGGCGGCTAAGTATATGCCGACGGCACAGAACGGTGAGGGTCAAGTGTCTTATGCAGGGGCTGGTGAACAAGGAACTTCGGGCCAGCAAGGAAAGAAACGCAAGGTCTCGCCAGTACAGCAGGTGACAAAGACGGTGGTATCGGCTCTCGGTGGTCAGATGTACGATGACGAAGAAGATAGCGGTGGTCTTACGTTCCAGTCGTTCAATACGGCTGTAGAATCAGGTGGCGGTGTCAGTCGGAAGAACACCATTTCGGCATCGGTCTATGGCTACCAGACAGTCACTGACGGGCAGACGGTGAAACTCCGGCTTTTGGAGCCGATGGCGGTTGATGAGCGCATCATTCCGAAAGGCTCAATAGTTGTGGGCACAACAAAGATTCAGGGCGAACGGCTCTGCATCACCATTACCTCTATTGAGAATGGCAGGATGATTATCCCTGTAGAGTTGTCGGTGTATGATACTGACGGACAGGAGGGCATCTTTATTCCGAACTCAATGGAGGTGAGTGCCGCCAAGGAGGTTGCCGCCAACATGGGCGGGTCGATGGGAAGTAGCATCAATATCTCGTCTGATGCGAAGGCGCAACTCGTTTCTGACATCGGCAAGGGGCTGATACAGGGAACGAGCCAGTACATCGCCAAGAAGATGCGAACCGTAAAGGTGCATCTGAAGGCCGGGTATCAGGTGCTGCTCTACCAAAAAGAAAACTAAGTGAAATAAATAAGAACGATTTACAACGAACAAAACAGAAAAAAGACAATGAGAATGAAGAAAGTATTGATGATGGCTTGTGCCCTGTTGATGGGTGCAAGCGCAGTGAATGCACAGAATACGGAACTTCCCAAGGATGGTGACCTGTTCCAGGGACTGACGCGCAGTATAACCTACGACCGTATGATTCCGCCTCATGGATTGCAGGTGACCTTCGACAAGACGGTGCATATTATCTTCCCTGCTGCCGTGACCTACGTGGACTTGGGTTCTGCCAACATCATGGCTGGCAAGGCTGACGGGGCGGAGAATGTAATTCGAGTCAAGGCAACCAAGCGTTGGTTCAAGGGTGAGACGAACATGAGCGTTATCACGGAAGATGGCAACTTTTACGCATTTAATGTGAAATATGCCAAGGAGCCTGACAAACTGAACATCGAAATGAAGGACTTCATTCATGACGGCTCTGCGGTGAACAGACCGAATAACTCGATGGACATCTACCTGAAGGAACTCGGCTCGGAGAGTCCTGTACTGGTGCGGTTGGTGATGAAAAGCATCTGGAAGCAGAACGAGCGAATAGTAAAACACATTGGAAGCAAGGGCTTCGGCATCCGTTTCTTGCTAAAGGGTATCTACACGCATAACGGGCTGCTGTATTTCCATACGGAGATCAAGAACTCCAGCAACGTGCCGTTTGAAGTGGACTATATCACATGGAAGATAGTTGACAAGAAGGTGGTGAAGCGCACTGCCATTCAGGAGCAGGTCATCCAGCCCCTGCGTACTCAGAACTTCGTACTGAACGTATCGGGCAACAGTGCAGAGCGCACGGTATGGACGATGGATAAGTTCACGCTGCCCGATGACAAGTGTCTGGTGGTGGAACTGGCAGAGAAGAACGGTGGGCGTAATCAGCAGTTCGTGATTGAGAACTCAGACCTGGTACGAGCAAAGTTGATCAGTGAACTCAAAGTGAAGTAGAACAATAAGAGGAACAGAATAGGAACATTAGAGAACTTACAAGAAGAAAATGAAGAAACTATTGATGATTGGAGTGCTTGCCCTGACTATGGGGCAAGCCTCCGCACAGCGTTGTCTGCCCAAGATGCAGGGTATTGAGGTTAGTGGTGCTTTCGTGGACGGCAAGCCGTTGAATGCAGCGTTTAGTGGCGGTGTTGTTCTTTCCACCTACACCAAGAACGGAAGCAAATGGGTGTTCGGTGGTGAGTACCTGCAGCGTGACTATGGCTATTCGGACACGACCATTCCCGTCACTCAGTTCACGGCAGAGGGTGGCTACTACAAGAAGCTGCTTACGGATGCCAGTAAGACCTTATTTATATATGGTGGTGCATCTGCACTGGCAGGGTACGAGAGCGTGAACTGGGGCAAGAAACTACTGCCTGATGGTGCCACTTTACAAGACAGGGATGCTTTCATCTACGGTGGTGCGCTGACACTAAACATTGAGGTGTACTTGTCAGACCGCATAGCGTTGACGGGCAATGTGCGTGAACGCTGCCTGTGGGGCAATGACACGGGACATTTCCATACGCAATATGGTGTCGGACTGAAACTAATCATTAACTGATGTTTAAAATATGACAATAGAGGAAATACGGGACATGCCCATCACGGATTTCATGCACAAACTCGGCTGCAAGTCAACGAAAAAGCGAGGAAACGAAATGTGGTTCCATGCGCCTTACCGCTCAGATAAGACACCCTCTTTCTGTGTAAATACGGAGAAGAACATCTTCAATGACTTCGGGGCGGGTGTCGGTGGTGACATCTTTACGTTGGCAGGACTGATGATCAACTCCACCGACTTCATGGCACAGGTACGGTATATCGGTGAGGTGACCAACAATCCCATTGAAAGGTCAGAGCCTCCAAAGTATAAGCCAGAGCCGATTGTGCCTCTGTTTTCTGATGTGGAGGTGAAACCATTGAATCATCCGGCACTGCTGGCATACCTTCGAGAAAGGGGCATACCCTCGGACATAGCCAATGCCTACTGTGTGGAGATTCACTACAGGCTGCATGATAAGCAATATTTTGCCATTGGCTTTCCCAACGAGTGTGGCGGGTATGAGATTCGCAACAAGTTCTTCAAGGGCAGCATTCCGCCAAAAGCTGTGTCACTTATAAGAAACGGTTCGGCTACCGTGAATGTCTATGAGGGTTTTATGGACTACCTTTCGGGCTTGACGCTCGGCTATGGCAGGACTGAGGACAATCTGGTGCTCAATTCCGTTGCCAACAAGGAAAAGGCATACAGGCATCTGGACGGCTACGGTCAGATAAAATGCTGGCTCGACAATGACGATGCAGGAAAGAAATGCCTCGCTGCCCTTCAAAAACGATACGGCGAAAAGGCAAAAGACTTCTCTGTCGTGTTCCGTCCCTGTAAGGACGTGAACGAATACCTACAAGAAGACAGTGGTGAGCACCAACTGTCACTAAAGAATAACAAACAACAAACGATTAAATCGAAACTGAAATTATGAAGCAACTATTGAAGAAAGTAATGATGTGCGCAACGATGATGGCTGCACTGGTAGGTTTTACCTCCTGCGAGGATGACTTGGACATTCAGACGAACTATCCCTTTGAGGTGGAAGTGATGCCAGTGCCGACGAAGGTGCTGCGTGGGCAGACGGTGGAAATACGCTGCCATCTGAACAAGGAAGGTGACTACAAGAACACGCTCTATACCATCCGTTGGTTCCTCTATGACGGCACAGGCTCACTGCGTATGGAGAACGGCACGATTCTTCAGCCCAACGACCGCTACCTGT
>JBGUMY010000123.1:0-2652 GCA_045117095.1 Bacteroidaceae bacterium
CACATTTTGTGATGTTAAAGACACATCCATCTGATTCTCAATGAGATTGGATGTCGCAATTTGCGACTTCCAAATTTCATGTTCACCCTTGGTCAACTGAAACATGAAGTCTTCAGGGAAACGCTCAATGTTTCGCTTCACCGCTTGATTCAACACTCTCGTTTCAACGCCATACATCTCAGCCAAGTCGAAGTCCAGCATCACACGCTGGCCACGAATCTCGTAGATCATGCTCTGGATGGTCTGTATATCCTTCATCGCTCCTATTTCCTGATGACGTCAATCAAATCGAAGTACATGTAACGAGTCTTCAAAGGCAATGGCAAACGAGCGTTTTCCGATTCCTGCATTTCCGTCGAGAAAAAGGTAATGGAATCCGTTTTTCTCGTAATACTTCAAGGTGGGCAACTGATTATATGAATCAACCACCAAATAACGGCATCCTGTCTTGTTGTCAGGTTGCACAAACCACCGTTTGATGAAACGCATCAGTTCTGTGCCGATACCCTTACCCGCAAACTCCATGTTCACGCCCAAACGACCTAACAACACCGCTGGGTAACGGCGCATCTGCTTCTCTCGTGGTATATCATCATTTATTTTCTTTTTGCGACTGTTGGGCAATTGATCCACTCGCACACTATCATTCGAAAGTGTGAAAGCACAAACAATAACCGTTGGATTTTCATCCAATAAATAGCAATATGTCTTTCCCAATAGATTCTCCGTATATAGGGGAGAGTCTTTCAGAAAAAATTCATCAAGGTCTGGATTGCCACACGAAAAAGGTTGGCACGTGGCGATAATGTCCCGTGTCAGCAAATGGAAAGAGCAGTATTCGGTTAGAAATCCCATTTCAATACAACTGCGCCTTTGCCATTATCTTATCAAAATCCTCCTGTGAGAAGTCGAGCTCCACCGTATGCGGATTACGTTCCGCAGCCTCAGCTGCTTCGATGAAGCGGATTGCATCATCACCTGTTACAACAGGAATGGGTCTGATAGGAGTTGCCATAATTCGTTTTCATTAAATTTGATGCAAAATTAATGGTTTTCTTTGAGAGACACAAATACTTTTCTGCTTTTTCTTCAAAAGGAATCACTATTGTCCCTATTAAGGCGCATTTGCAAACTTCGCATTTCTTTTACAAAGGTACCCTCTTTTCCTCACACTCCAAAGTTTTATGATTTTATTTGCGGACTCATGGCGATTCTATTGCTAATTGTATGTCTTTTTAGAATTTATCTCACCATCACCTCGTGCTATCACGCAAGTGCCACTTGACGAGAGGGAAAAGTCATATTATGGGTGCCTAAAAGTGGAGTCCTACCTCATATTATTACCCGCTACCTTGTAAGAACCATATAATAATCGCCATCCAGGGTGTTATTTTTTAAGATTGCAGTATCCCCTCTCCATGTAAGAAAGAAACAATCATTATTCCCATCGTCAGTCTCATCTTTAGGTTTCAATCCTGATTGCAGATGCTCCACCAACGCACCATCTCCAGTAAAATAGATTCTTATTCCTTTTTCTTTTTTGATATCCTCATTGGAATATGTATGTAACAAGCTATCATTGGGAGAAGCCGATTTGTATAACTTAATACTTTTCACCCCATACATGAAGTTTTTCAAGATGAAATCCACATTATCCACGTGATACACATACAATTCAGTCCATTCTTCACGAAAACGTTCAGAACACCATTTCTTTGTTCGGTACAACAATTCCAGGAAATGACTTGCTTTTATGTGACCATCTTTATCCATCAAGCCATACTCCACCCGATTGTCTTTCCTGCTGATGATTTTACAATACTTCCTTTCACCGTCAGCCAAAGGCTCTGAAAGGAAATAATCGTCACCTTTGTAGAAAAGTCGGAAAGCATGTTGTCTTCCTAAATGGTCGTCTTCATAAAACCAAATCGAATTGGTGGAATCTCGTTCCTCATCTGTCAAAGAATCTGGATTAAATGGATCCATGCACCATTTTCTTTTACCCTTTTGGACTCCAAAACAAGGGTCTATATGTATAAAGCCGATGGTGTCATTCATCGATTCCAAGGCCATCTTGTAATTATGGTTTTGCCTTAGCGTGTTGGTGAACCCTTCTCGTGCCCAAGTGCCATGTAAAAATTCACGAGTTTCGCCGAAACCATCCTTTTGGCAAGAAGGGAAAAGAGCAAGTACGATCAAGAGTTCAATAAAGAACACCTTCTTCCCATGATAATTGTTCAGTTTTGCCATCATAAGAGTCCGTAAAATTATAAATTCTTTTTGCAAAGGTACACTCTTTTTACCAACCCACAAAACAAGTCCACTTTAATTTTAGAATCCAACAAAGAAAAGGCTAACTTTTTTATCTGCGATTACAGATTACAGATTACAGTTTTATAGGAAGCCGATTCCTATGAATGCAAACAAAGGGTGGAAAGTGTTAAAAAATTTTTACTACTATATATATAATATTATAATATTATATATATAGTAGTAACATTCTCTAGCCACATTTTTTACTGCTCATGAGAAAACTGTAATCTGTAATCTGTAATCGACAGGTATAAAATCACGGAAGACCATATTTCCAAGAAATAAAAATATTTTGAAAATAATTGCCAAAACATTTGCGTATGTCAGAAAAAAGTCGTA
>JBGUMY010000124.1:0-9377 GCA_045117095.1 Bacteroidaceae bacterium
CAACGACCGCGTCGGTGCACAGATTGCCCGCTACAAGCAGGGCTACATCACCTTCGACGAGTTTCTGCGTCGCATCCAGTACATCAAAGGCATCACCTTCCAATACGCCTTCTGTACCCAGCAGGCTATTGAAAAACTGACAAAGGTATGAACGTATCTCAGGCAGAATTCCAGAATATGAAGGAGGAGATTGTGAAGGATCTCATCGCCCGTCTGATGGACGAGCGTGGCCTCACGATGCAGCAGGCCTTCGATGCCGTCTACACCTCGCGCCTCTTCGAGAAGCTCAGCGACCCCAAGACTGGACTCTACTTCCAAAGCTCTGGCTACGTCTATAGTTTCCTCGAAAGCGAGTTGGAGGAAAATTGTGTGATTTTGCAAGCAAAATCTAATAATTGAATAGAATTATGAAATATTTGGTGTCATTGCTGTCGTCCTCTCTTTGATTGAAAAAGCGGATAGCCCCGCCAGTGTATCGGTCTATCCGCATTCCCGAGCAAGCTCGCCTACCCGTAGCTTTTCATGTTGTTGTTCGTTTTGTTCATTACTACGCGACCTTGCCAAGCTCGTACAGCTTTTCGGGGGCGAAGTCTACGCCGTTGTACCACTCCAGCGTCCAGTCGGTAAGGGCGAACTGTATGAACTTGTCGTGCTCCAGCAGCTGCTCGCGTAGTTTGCCCACGAGCAACGGACAGAAATCTACTATGCGGCGCTCGCCGTTGCTGAACTCCAGTTCCATCGTGTAGTCGTGCAGGTAGTCCACATCGACCACTCTAAGCAATTCCTGATTCTCCATAATCGTTTACGTTGGCAAAGCTGCGTGTAAGCGAGAGCAATGATGCTTGCATCGATTGCCGAGCGTGAGCAGTTTCGCGGCCTTTCGGCCACAAAGATAAGCCTTTATTTTCAATTATTACTTGTTTTGCCCGTTAAAGATGCAAAAAGTGGGCGAGGATGCTTCAATTTGCCGAATTAGTTTCACTTCATGTACACCTTTCTCACTCGGCCTTGGGCATCCCTGACGAGGTTGATGCCTCGTTGCATGGTGGATTGTGGTTGGCCTGAGAGGGAATAGATGGTGGGGGTGGAGGAAAGGTTGGAATGGGAGGATGGGGTGGGGGCTTTCACGTCCTCGATGCCTGAGAGGATGGCCTGTTCGTTGTAGCTTTTGTCGGTGATGGTGCGCTCGTAGAAGTACCACTTCTGACGGATGTCGGCTGGGGCGAGGGCATTGTCGCCAAAGCGCAGGCGATAGTCCCAGTGGTGCTTGCGGACGGAGTCGCCCGTGTAGCGGTAGTCGGTGTTGACCACGACGCAGAAGATGACGCCATTGGCTGGCTGATCGTTGAGTTCGATGCGCATGGTTCCACAGTTGACGGGCTGGCTGTAGTGGCACTTGCCGTCTTTGGAACGGTAGCAGAGCAGGGCACGTTCAGAGGTGTCTTCTGGGCGGAACTCCACCTCGGCGTAGGTGGCGCCTGTCTTCACGTGGATGGGAAGGGTATTGGCGCCTGACCAGCCAGGGTTGGTGATGGGGTCGGGAGCCATCCAGCCATCAGCAGAATTGAGCGTCAGGGTCTGATAGGGCGTGAGCTTGAAGGGGTCGCACTTGATCCAATAGGGGCTCCATTCCTCCTTGACGGTGGTGCCGAAGTAGTTGTCTGCCAACTGACGGTAGCCCTTGTCCCAACCGCTGAGGTCGTAGAGGGCGAGACGGGCACGGTATTGGGTGATGAAGTTGCGCATGGCTGTGTCGCCGATGGAGTCGGCAATGGTTTCGAGAATACGGTTCTTGGTGTGGCGCCAAATCCACGCAACGGATTTCGAACCGCATACAGCGCTGAACACTACAGGGAAGACGTCGCCATACTGCGTGCCACCAATGAGGTTGCGCCACGTGCAGATCTGCTGACCGTTTTCGTTGTACATGTTCACACCCTGGGCGGCGGGACCTCCGAAGGAGCCATCCTGCAACCAACCTGAGTAGCACTCGATGGGCATGAAGGGACAGAGCACGTTGCCGGCTCCAAGCCAGCCGGGTGTGGTGGCCTCATAGTCGCCCTCACGACGCACATGGAGTTCCTGCTGAAGCCACACGTTACCTCCCTCATGGAACCAGCTGGAGCCTCTGCAAGCGTCGAGGTCGGCAAAGAGGGTGTGGATGCCCTCGTGCACCATTGCCTCGCGCTGATAGTTGCCGTCCGTCCACTTCTTGTCGGCATCGGAACGGAAACGGGAGAAGGGGTAATAGCTTGCCCACACGCAGGCATAGTAGCCGCCATCGGCAGAGGTAGCGCTCTGATAACCACCAGCCTCCGTCTTGGGGGTGTTGTCGTTGGCCAATCCAGAGCCGAAGATATAGATCATGGACTTGAAGCCGTTGCGGGCGCTGAGGTTGGGAGGCCAGCCAATGTTCTGATAGATGTACTCAAAGTCCTCGTCGAACTTCTTCACCATGTTCTCGGCAGCCTCCATCGCCTTCTCTTGACCGCCCACCTCGGCATTGAGGTCATCGCCCCAGAAGACAGACCACCACTTGCCCACATACTGATTGGCCTTCTGGCCGTTCTTCTTCTTGATGTTGTGAACCTTTTGGGGTACAGGGATGTCGCCATACTCGTCGTGGAAGTCGTAAGCCAGCTGTGGCACCTCGCCCGTCCAGTCCCAAGCGGTGCCCAACGGGTGGCTCTGCACGTCGACGTAGATGTGGCAGTTCTCATACTTGATGCGTCCCGTCTTCCCCTCAGTCTTGTAGAGGAGGTCGCAGTAGTAGTTGCCGGCATCATCCTTTGATGCCTGCTCCGTCAGCACGACCTCAGCATTCTGATAACCACGGATGGTCTTGGAGCCCGTGGTGCGCTTGGCGTTGTAGCTCTGCACCGTGTTGGTACCCTTGTCGGCAAAGGCGATGGTGATTTTGTCGCCTTCCATCACCTGGATGTAATTTTGTGGCAACCATTCGCCATCGTTGCGACGCACCATAGGCTGGAGCGGATAGGCGTCAATCTCGTCAGCGCGATGGGTAATTTCGGCTGTGGTCTGAGGTGCTGAAAACCCCAGTATGGCACATCCGATGAAGAGAAACATGAGTAAAGTCCGTTTCATAATCATAAAGAATTAGTAAGTTATTAATATAGCTGTATTGTCAGTTAGTTGCTTGTCTGGATGGACAATCATTTCATTTGTCGTGGCAAAAGTACATCTTTTCTCGCAAAGAAAATGTTTCGAAGCCCAACTTTTTTCGGCTTCAGGGCAACTTTCGGATGATTGTTTTAGTTTTGGACAATAGTGTCATTCGATTGGCGTCTCGAACGCAAGGAAGAACGTCATTCAACAGAAAAAGGGATTATCTTTTTGTGATTCCATAAAAATGTCTTACCTTTGCACCGCATTTGGTTCTCCCCCACATCGCATGAGATGGTGTGGCGACGGAGCTAAGATGGGAACGGAGGTGACTCCTTGGGGCAAAGCTCCCAAGAACTGCTTTTAGCAGGTGAGAATTCCTCGACATTACCCGATGCTGTGAGTCCTTTTTCAACAGGTTGCCAACAGTGTCACTGGAGTCAAAACGGAGCCAGACGGTGAAAGTTTTGAAATCTCTGGGAAGACCGGACAGCGTGGAGGACGAGTCAGAAGACCTGCCAATGCCATTTGAGACGCGTGTCTGCGGGACTACGGACATGGCGGAAACATACACATTATTGATAATGATGGTGAAGAGACCAAGCGTCAGTTATGCTACGCTGGGGACATTCAGTATGGATGCCTTCAGGGATGCTGTTGTGTGCGCTCTTGTGTGTGTGGAAACTTAGAGATCAATGAACGAAATCTTCATTAAAATATCGATTTAAGTGTTGTAAATGCCGGGAGGCTTCAGCAGGGATGCTTAGGTCTCCCCCTTACAGGAATTCTATTCTAATTAAAAACTATATCTCATGATCAGAAAGATTTTAGTAGCTAATCGTGGCGAGATTGCCATCAGGGTGATGCGCAGTTGCTACGAGATGGGCATTCGTTCTGTGGCTGTGTACAGCGCTGCTGATCGCCTCTCGCGCCATGTGCTCTTTGCCAACGAGGCAGAGTGCATAGGTGGGGCGTCGAGTAGTGACAGCTATTTGAACATCGACCACATCATCGAGGCCGCCCATAAGCATAAGGTGGATGCCATCCATCCTGGATATGGCTTCCTTTCAGAGAATTCAGCGTTTGCCCGCCGTTGTGAAGAGGAGGGCTTCATCTTCATCGGTCCACGTCCTGAGACGATGGAGGAAATGGGTGACAAGATTAGTGCGCGTAGGAAGATGATCGAGGCTGGTGTGCCTGTGGTGCCTGGAACGGAAGAACCGCTGAAGTCGGCAGAAGAGGCTGTGGCAGTGGCCAAGAAGATTGGCTTCCCTGTGATGCTGAAGGCGTCGATGGGTGGCGGTGGCAAGGGCATGCGCCTCATCGAACGGGAAGAGGATGTGGTGGAGATGTACAATGCCGCCAAGAGCGAGGCCATGTCAGGCTTTGGCGATGACACGGTCTATATCGAGAAGTTTGTGGAGGAACCCCACCACATCGAGTTTCAGATTTTGGGCGACAAGCATGGCAACGTCATTCACCTCTTCGACCGCGAGTGCTCTGTGCAACGTCGTCATCAGAAGATTGTGGAGGAGAGTCCAAGCCCGTTCATCGACTACAACCTGCGCATGGAGATGGGTGCCAAAGCTGTGGCCGCCGCCCGTGCTGTGGGCTATGAAGGTGCTGGCACGATTGAGTTCCTCGTCGATAAGTACCACAAGTTCTACTTCTTGGAGATGAACACACGTCTGCAAGTGGAGCATCCCATCACGGAGGAAGTGGTGGGCATCGACCTGGTGAAGGAGCAAATCCTCATTGCTGATGGTCAGAAACTGCGCTATCGTCAGGAGGACATCCGTCAGCGTGGTCATGCCATCGAGTGCCGTATCTGCGCTGAGGACACGGAACACAACTTCATGCCTTCGCCTGGCGTCATCCAGCAACTCACGGAGCCTCATGGCATTGGCACACGCATCGACTCGTATGTGTATGAGGGCTACGAGATTCCTGTACACTACGACCCCATGATTGGCAAGCTCATCGTGTGGGCAACGACACGCGAGTATGCCATCGAACGTATGCGCCGTGTGCTCTATGAGTATAAGATCACGGGCTTAACGACCAACATCCGTTACCTGCGTCGCATCATCGATGTGCCCGACTTCAAGCAAGGCAACTACAACACCTATTTCATCGAGCGCAACCAAGACAGGCTTCGTCCACGTCCTGGCTTCAAGAACGATTCAGAGCCGATGGCGGTCATCGCGGCCTACATCGACTATCTGATGAACCTCGAAGAGAACAAACCCACCACGCCCACAGCGGAAAACACGGCAATCAGTCGCTGGAGGGCTTTCGGATTGCAGAAAGGAGTACTTCGGGTTTAACCCCGAATGTAAAATAGTAAATGTAAAATGTCCATGCGGCTTGCGAGTATTGCGTCAGCCTACATTTGACATTTAACATTTGACATTCTTAATGAATTTATGGAAATACAAGTTGGAAATAAGACTTTGGAAGTGACCCTGCTGAGCAAGGAGGGCAACCAAGTGAAGATAGACATTGACGGAAAGGTCTATGATGTGGATGTGGCGATGCTTCAGAACGGCACCTGCTCCCTCATCTACGACGGCAATTCGTACAATGCCGAACTCATTCGTGAGAGTGGGGATAAACACTATCGTGTGAACCTGAACTACTCGACCTATCAGATTGACATGCTCGATTCGCAGGCAAAGTACATGAAGATGCGTCGTGGTGGTTCGCAGGAGTCTGTGCAGGCCGATGTCATCACGGCTCCGATGCCCTGCAAGATTGTGAACATCTACGTGAAGCCTGGCGATGAGCTCAAGGCTGGCGACACCGTCCTGACGATGGAGGCCATGAAGATGCAGTCGAACTACAAAGTGAATGCCGACTGCACCGTGAAGGACATTCTGGTCAGCGTGGGCGAAAGCGTGCGTGTGGAACAGGCGCTCATCCGATTAGAGTTAAAAGTTAAAAGTGAAGAGTGAAAAATGTTTTTATACAATGAATAAATTAACAGCAAGAGAACGTATAGAAACCCTGCTCGATCGTGGCACCTTCGTCGAGCTGGACAAGCATGTGGTGCATCGTTGCACGGACTTCGGCATGGAGCAGAAGCACATCGAAGGTGATGGTGTCATTTCTGGTTACGGCAAGATAGACGGACGCATCGTCTTTGTCTATGCCTTTGATTTCGCCGTGCTGGGCGGTTCGCTGTCTGCATCGAACGCGCAGAAGATTGCGAAGGTGCAAGACCTCGCCCTGAAGAACGGTGCGCCCATCATCGGACTGAACGACTCTGGTGGTGCGCGTATTCAGGAGGGCGTGGAGAGCCTTACGGGCTTTGCCCATATCTTCAGAAGGAACGTGATGGCATCGGGTGTCATTCCCCAAATCAGCGCCATCCTTGGCCCCTGTGCTGGTGGTTCGTGCTACTCGCCAGCCTTGACAGACTTCATCCTGATGGTGAAGGAGCAGAGTCAGATGTTTGTCACGGGTCCCAATGTGGTGAAGGCCGTGACCAATGAGGATGTCGATAAGGAAACCCTGGGTGGTGCGATGACCCACAACTCTGTGAGTGGTGTGAGCCACTTCATCTGCAACAGCGACGAGGAAACCCTCATGACCATCCGCGAACTCATCGGCTTCATCCCCTCCAACAATATGGAGGACGCCCCTGTACATCCTGTCACAGACGAGGTCACACGCATCTGCCACGAGCTGGACAGCGTTGTGCCGACCGACCCCAATGTGCCCTACGACATCCGCAACATCATCGAACCCGTCTGCGACCAGCAGTACTTCTTCGAGATTCAGCCTGAGTTTGCCAAGAACATCGTCATCGGCTTCGGACGCATGGCTGGACGCACCGTCGGATTCGTGGCCAACCAACCCAACTTCCTCGCTGGAGCCCTCGACATCGACGCCAGCGACAAGGCTGCCCGCTTCATCCGCTTCTGCGACTGCTTCAACATCCCCCTCATCGCCGTGGAGGACGTGCCAGGCTTCCTGCCAGGCGTGCAACAGGAGCACAACGGCATCATCCGTCATGGAGCCAAGATTGTCTATGCCTTCGCTGAGGCCACCGTGCCCAAGATCACCCTCATCACCCGCAAGGCATACGGTGGTGCCTACATCGTGATGAACTCGAAGTGCATTGGTGCAGACGTGAATCTCGCCTATCCAACAGCGGAAATCGCTGTGATGGGAGCCGAAGGAGCCTGCAACATCCTCTATCGCAAGGCCACCCCCGAGGAGCGTGCAGAGAAGATTGAGGAGTATCGCAAGAAGTTCGCCAACCCCATGCCAGCCGCCCAACTCGGCTACATCGACGAAATCATCCAGCCCTGCGACACCCGCCTGCGCCTCATTCAGGCTCTGGAGATGTCACGCAACAAGAACCAGAGCAATCCGCCGAAGAAGCATGGCAACATGCCATTGTAGATGGGCAAGCGGGCAAAAACGCCCCGTAGTGTCCTGATAGGCACTGAGGGAAAAATTTCCCTGAGTGACTTGAAAGAACTCGCACAACCTTTTGGCTGTACGGGTTCCTTTTCATTTGTTAACTCTCAACTCGGCGAAGTCAACTTTCTCATCGGGCTTACGAATTACTCCGCATTCCGTTGTCCTTCTTGCAGGCGGGTGGTCTGCTTCTTGCAAGCGGCCGTCTTGCTTCTTGCAGGTCGTTTTCGGGCTTCTTGAGGGTCTTCATGAATTAAGAGTTAAGAATTAAGAGTTAAGAATTAAGAGTTAAGAATTAAGAGTTAAGAAAAAGAGTTAAGAAAGAATGAAATTGACAATTGAGGGCTGAGAGTTTAGAGTTGAGAGAGCTGGCCGGATGGCTTCAATAACCAATAACCTATAACCAATAACCTTTCTTTTAATTACAGTACAAAGGTACGACTTTTTTCTGAGATACGCAAGTGTTTTAGAATTTTATTTCGATTTTATTTTAGATGAGTAGAAAATACTACGCTGTAACGCCGCAACGCCGCAACATTAGGAAAATGATGTGCGCAACTTACGGCCTTTAATTGATTACCTTTTATATTATATATATTATATTTATAATATATATAATATAAAAGGTAAAATTTATTCTACTTTCAGCCACCCTCCCCATCTTTTTATCTTTTCACAATGAAATCACCAAATGTTACGGCGTGACGGCGTGACAGCGTCAATCGTACCGATGTTTATGTGTCTTCTGAACCCAACGACAAGGTGGAGCGACATCATTGTTTTGAAATAAAAAAGTTCCTATTTTATTTTGTATTGTGCTCAAATTGCACTAACTTTGTGGCATCTTTATCTATAGATACATGACCAAAAACTTGGATATAAAATATAAATGCTTGATTGCGAGGAAGTTATTACCCCTCCCTGTTGCCGTATGTTCCATAGATAAGCACTTTTATTCCCCTTCCCTTCCCTTTCCGAACAGCAACGTATTGTTTCCATTCTTGACACCTTCACCTCTTCCATTTCCAATCTGAAACAGCAAATCGAGGAGAGAAGAAAGCAATATGAATATTATAGAAACAAACTATTGACGTTTGAATAGGCAGATGAAATCATTTGTCCCCATAATGAGAGCGCAGCGAAACAACGGAAACGTACACTTCGAGGTCGTGAATTTCGTAAATCATACGATATTGTTTGTTGATGCGTCTCGACCAAGTTTCTTCATAGACAAAATGCTTCAAGTGTTCCACTTGTCCTGTACCTGCGCGTGGATGCTCCTGCAATTCAAGCAACAGATTGGCAATCTTCTTGACCGTTTTCTTGTCACCACTGCGCTTGATGGCTGCAAGTTCAGTCTTCGCCTGTTCAGAGAAATATACTACGTAGGCCATAAGCTACAACTCATTGATCATAGCCATAATGTCTTCTTTGCTCTCCAAACGCGTAAATTTCGCATTGGGGCGATGAGCCTCAGCAATATCGTGCTCAACAGCCTTCACATTGCGACTATCCGCAAAAAAGGGATCGCCCGATGGGCTCACCTCGTAGGGGTCAGTCTGAAAGGATGGCTCCAAAAGCTTTCCAGCCAGCCAATTGCGGTCTCTGCGAGAAAGCGACAGGCTTTCAATATAAGCCCAAAGTTTGCTTGTTGCTGCTGTTGCCATAATGATAACTTGATGGTTGATGGTGCAAAGGTAAGTAAATTTTCCCAAACCGTAAATAAAAACAAGAAATAAATATGATGGAAGACTACAAAATCATAGTAGAGCAGGAGCACCAGACGGTGATGGCGCACTATGAGGTGAAGCCCAATATGGGATGAC
>JBGUMY010000125.1:0-2706 GCA_045117095.1 Bacteroidaceae bacterium
TTTTTGTACCAGCGTCAGCTGTGTTGGAGAATGATGGGAAGACGCAGGTGTTTGTGTATGATGAGAAGTCCGGCATTGTCAAGACTCGTGCTGTGAGTGTGTCGAAGGTGAATCGTGATGGTACGATATTGGTGGACAACGGTTTGAAGGCAGGCGAGAAAGTCGTGTCTTCAGGTGTGAATCATATTGAGGACGGAGAAAAGGTGCGTCTGCTCCAAAAGCCTTCTGCATCGAATGTGGGAGGATTGCTGTGAGGAAGAGTCCTCTGGGGAGAACAAGTCTTGGTTGGCCAAGCGTGTAAATGAAACGGTATGATTAATTGAGAAAGGACAATGAATTTTAGTAAATGGGCGTTAGATAATACCAAGCTCATTAATTTCTTGGTAGCGATTTTGGTCGTGGGTGGATTCTTAGCCTACGGCTCGATGTCAAAGTTGGAAGACCCAGCCATCAAGGTAAAGCAAGCAATGGTCATCACCACCTATCCTGGAGCTTCTGCACATCAGGTGGAACTGGAAGTGACTGACCCTTTGGAGAAGAGCATCAATGAGATGACCACCATCAACAGCATCCAATCATCGAGTTATGCTGACTTGAGCCTCATCACGGTCGAATTGCTTACCACTGTGCCTGATGATGAAGTAGAGCAGCAGTGGGATATGCTGAGACGGAAAGTGGCCAATGCGCAGAGCAAATTACCCGCTGGAGCCTCGGCTTCGCAGGTGAGGGATGATTTTGGCGATGTGTATGGCATGTTCTATGCGCTGAGAGGAGATGGGCATAGCGACAAGGAACTGAACGATTATGCGGAGATGATTAAGCGAACGGTCGGCGAGATTGATGGGGTGAGCCGTGTGGAAATTTATGGTAAACGTAATCAGTGCATCAACATCGAGCTGCGTGAGGACAAGATGGCGAATTTAGGTGTGATGCCTACGGAAGTAATCCAGACCTTGAACAATCAGAACAAAACGAATTATGTGGGTTACTACGACAATGGTGAGCGTCGTGTTCGTGTGACTGTAGATGACCGATTTAGTCAGGTGGATGACATTGCCAACATGCTTATTCAGGGGCATGACGAAGACCAGTTGCGCATCAAGGACATCGCTACGGTGGTGAAGACCTATGAGGAAACCACGCGTAATCAGATGACCTGCGATGGTGTTCCGGCTTTGGGTGTGAGCATTGCATGTTCGCCTGAATATGATATTCTGAAGGTCGGTTCGAAAGTGGAGGATGCTATCAAGGATATTGAACAGCGTTTCCCTGCAGGTGTCGAATGTCAGAAGATTTTCTTCCAACCAGAACGTGTGAGCAATGCGCTCAGCACTTTCCTTATCAACTTGCTCGAATCGGTGGTGATTGTGGTGCTCTTGCTCGTCTTCTTTATGGGTTGGCGAAGCGGCTACATCATCGGTTGTAGTCTGGTTGTCATCGTGTTTGGATCGTTCTTGGTGCTGAAAGGCTTTGATGGCACTTTGCAGCGAGTGTCTTTGGCCAGCTTCATCTTGGCGATGGGCATGTTGGTCGACAACGCTATTGTGATTGTCGATGGAATCTTGGTCGATATCAAGCAAGGTAAACCCCGAATGGAGGCTTTGACATCCATCGGCCAAAAGACGGCGATGCCTTTGTTGGGTGCCACACTCATTGCTATCTTGGCATTCCTACCTATCTTTATGAGTCCAGATACTGCTGGTGTGTATGTACGCGACTTGTTTATTGTGATAGCTGTCAGCCTTTTGCTTAGTTGGATTTTGGCCTTGATTCATGTGCCTGTGATGTGCAATCGAATGTTCAAGAAAGTGGATGATGTGTCGAAAGAAGAAACCGAATCACAACTCTATGCAGGTAAGTCTTACGATGTGTTGGAAAAAATACTCACTTTCGGACTGAAACATCGAAAGACTACCATTGTGGGGGCAGTCGTGCTATTGGGTTTGAGCGCATTCTGCTATAAGTTTGTTGACCAGGCATTCTTCCCTGATATGGAGTATGACCAATTGTATATGGAGTATAAGTTGCCAGAAGGTTATAACTCTACTCAAACGGCCAAAGATTTGAATGAAATTCGTGAATTGCTGATGAAACGTGACTACATCACTCATGTCACTACTTCAGTAGGAGGTACGCCTTCACGTTATAATTTGGTACGTTCCATTGCTACGCCTTCGTTAGCTTATGGCGAACTGATCATTGATTTTACATCGTCCTCGGCCTTGATTGCACATATTGATGAACTGCAAAAGGAAATCAGTAGCCTCTATCCTGATGCCTATGTGAAGTTCAAACGGTATAATCTGATGTTCAAGAAATATCCGATCGAGGCCTGCTTCAGTGGTCCTGATCCTGCGGTGTTGCATCAGTTGACGGATTCTGCTCGTGCCATCGTCGATGCTTCTGACAAGGTCTATCTTACTACTTCGGACTGGGAGCCTAAAGTGCCTATTCTCAGCATTGCTTACGATCAGGCATCTGCCCGTAACAGTGGACTCAGCCGTAATGATGTGGCGCTCTCCATGATGACCTACACGGGTGGTGTGCCTATCGGTACTTTCTACGATGGCATTAATCCTGAGAACATCTATGTGAAGTGTACGGACGAAGAGGGCAATAAGGTTGAAAACTTGGAAAATGCCCGTGTGTTTGGACTCATTCCCAACGTGGGACAATTCCTGAACCGTTCCACTATGCGGAAATTGA
>JBGUMY010000126.1:0-22667 GCA_045117095.1 Bacteroidaceae bacterium
GTGAATTGCTTGCCTTCGACAATGGCATGGAAGCCATCGTGATGAACCTCGAAGAAGACAATGTGGGCGCTGTGCTTTTAGGCCCTACTGACAATATTGAGGAGGGTGATGCTATTAAACGCACAGGACGTATCGCCTCCATCGCTGTGAGCGAAGGCATGGTTGGCCGTGTGGTTGATACCCTCGGACACCCCATCGACGGCAAAGGTGCCATCACGGGTGAGACCTTCGACATGCCTTTGGAGCGCAAAGCCCCTGGTGTCATTTTCCGTCAGCCCGTCAACGAACCTTTACAGACAGGACTCAAGGCTGTGGATGCGATGATACCGATTGGCAGAGGACAGCGCGAACTCATCATCGGCGACCGTCAGACAGGTAAAACCTCCATCGCCATCGACACCATCATCAACCAACGTGCCAACTACGAGGCAGGCAAACCTGTGTACTGCATCTATGTGGCTATCGGACAGAAAGGCTCCACGATTGCCACCATTGTCAACACCCTCCAACAGAAAGGGGCAATGGACTATACCATCGTGGTGAGTGCTACAGCCAGTGACCCTGCCGCCATGCAATATTATGCTCCCTTTGCAGGTGCTGCCATCGGTGAATACTTCCGTGATACAGGTCGCCATGCATTGGTGATCTATGATGACCTCTCCAAACAGGCTGTTGCCTATCGTGAGGTATCGCTCATCCTGAAACGTCCTTCGGGTCGTGAAGCCTATCCTGGTGACATCTTCTACCTCCATTCCCGTCTGTTGGAGCGTGCAGCCAAAATCATCTCGCAGCAAGAGGTGGCAGAACAGATGAACGACCTGCCCGAATGCCTCAAAGGGAAAGTGAAAGGTGGAGGTTCGCTCACGGCACTTCCCATCATCGAGACACAAGCAGGCGACGTTTCGGCTTACATCCCCACAAACGTCATCTCCATCACCGATGGTCAGATCTTCCTCGAGACCGACCTCTTCAACCAAGGTATTCGTCCTGCCATCAACGTAGGTATCTCAGTGTCACGTGTAGGTGGTAACGCCCAGTTGAAAGCCATGAAAAAGGTGGCTGGTACCCTGAAGATTGACCAGGCGCAGTATCGTGAATTGGAGTCGTTCTCAAAGTTTGGCAGCGACATGGATCCTGTCACCGCCTTCACCATCGACAAGGGTCGCAAGAATGCCCAATTGCTCATCCAGAAGCAATACCAGCCCATGCCTGTGGAGGAACAAATCGCAATTCTCTATTGTGGCACACATGGTCTCTTACGTGACATTCCAGTGGAGAAGACTCGAGAGTTTGAGGCGGCTTTCCTTGACCTCCTTCGCACTCTCCATCAGGAGGATGTGCTCAAGCCACTCAGTCAGGGAAAGATTGATGACACCATCACTGGCATCATCGAAGAAGTTGCTGCAAGCATCAAATTGTAAATCATCAAATAGCAAATCACCTTGGCCAGTCTCAAAGAAATAAAACGCCGCATAGCATCCATCCGCAGCACGCAGAAAATCACTTCTGCCATGCGGATGATATCAAGTGCAAAACTCCATCGTGTTCAAGGCATGACGGAGGCATTTCTGCGATATAAGGATGAGTTGGAAAAGATAGTGCAGACTCTCTCCCATCATGAGGAGGATGTCTTTCAGGATAAAGAGAGTCTGAAATCTCTCCTCCTCATCCCTGTTTCCTCCAACAGCGGTTTGTGCGGTGCCTTCAACAGCAATATGGCCAAAGCCACCTTCCAGCATATCAAGGAATGGGAGTCGAAAGGAGCGAAGGTGCAGGTGTTACCCATTGGCAAGAAAATTGCACATGCCTTGAAAAAGGAAGGAGTCCACTTTAAGGCGGACTATATCAATATGTTGGAAACCATTGAGAAGAGCAACGACTTTGCCAGTGTTTCCACGCTTGTGGAGTTTGCTGCAGCATTGTATCAAGCCAAAGAGATTGACGGTGTGGAGTTCATCTACCATCATTTCAAATCGATGGGCACACAACTCATTCAGGTGGATAGTTTACAATTGACTTCTCACCTCTCACTTTCCACTACTCAATTCTCCCTCCTCACCGAGCCTTCGCCAGAAGAACTGTTAGCTTCCCTCTTCCCCCGTCTGCAGAACACTCAGGTCTATAGCATCTTGCTTGATTCCCTCACCAGCGAACACGCAGCCCGTATGCTTGCCATGCAGACAGCCGATGACAATGCCAATGACTTGCTCAAGGAACTTACCTTACTCTACAATAAGACTCGTCAGCAGGACATCACCAACGAACTCATCGACATGATGAGTGGCAAGGTTGGCGATCAGTAATTCCTATTTCCTTATTTTTCGTACCATACCTTGGGCAGAGCGGACAATGACCACCTGTCCCTTCTGGACATTCCTGATATCAATGCGTCTGCCCTGCAAGTCGTAGTATTCGTCCTTATCTGACAGACTTGCCACCTTCACATCTTCAATGGCATCGACAGAGAACTTGAAGGGGATGAATGCGGCCGTTGAAGAGGGTTGAGCATAGACACCAAAGGTGGGCAAGGTTGAAGCCGAAGTCTGACGTACCAATCCCCATTCGTTGCTCTGCTTTCCAAGGATATAATCACCTGCATAGAGTGGAAGTTGCATATAACTGCCACGCAAAAGTTCAGTCATGGCACTGGTAACATAACTCACTTCCCCACTACCCGTGAAGGTCACAGAACCATTAGCCTCCACCAACACGGGTTGATGAGCTGCAATAGATTCCGTCGCCTGCAAAGTCATATCCTCAGCGATGGTGTAAACCTTCACGCCTTCAGGCACTTCTGCAGCAAAAGGCAACATCAGCAGAGAAGCACCTTCCACATCAATGGTCAACGATGCTGCATCTGCCGTAAAGGCTTTCGCAGGACGGAAATCGCTACGACCAGCCCACAATTGAAGGTTCTGACATACCGTTCCTTTCACCACATTCGCACCAACGTATGGGCTACCTTCAGCCATATAAACTACCTGATTAGAGCCTTCTTTCCACCAAGGCAACACATCGGGCATGTCAGTCACACCTGTCAAGTCGAGGCTGGTGCATGATGCATCACTCGTAAATTCTAACACATTGCTGTCATCAGCTACATAAGAGCCGCTGAGTGTGGCAGCATAAGAACCTCCATTGGTCAAATAAACATCACCAAAAAGGATGGAGAGTTTCGAGACAGCATTGTCGCAAGTGAGTTGAAGGAGGCCGATGCAACCATCAGTAAGCGTATTCGGAGAGAGGTCGAACACCAAATCAAACTCTCCTCCACGACTCAAATCCATACGTCCATATTCATGCTTGCTCACCTCGTTCTTGCTGTTCACATACGTCAGCGTAGTGGCTCCTGCTGTGAGGGCATTGGTGGAAGTCACTTTCTTAATATGCATCACCAACTGCTGGTAGCGGTTGTCTAAAGCCAAATAGCCACCAGTGGCATTGGAACGGGAAGAGATGAGAGGATTGGAACCATCGAAAGTCTTGGTCTTGCCTGACATTTTATAGTTCGTGCCGAAAGTCGATTTGGTGGGCTTCATGTCATCGATGCGGTCGAAACAAATCATCGAACCCTTCATGTTAGATGGTTGGCGATCACGAGAACGTACGAACAAAACTGTACACACACTTCTGGCTGCCACTTCCACCACAGGACGACAAGTTTCTGTTTCAGGATTCAGCACCGTCTTGGACATATTCTTCGACTTGCTTGTGAGATAGACTTCGCCCTTTTCAGTATAGAAAGGCAAATCGACCGTCAAGGTCACATGATCCTCACTGGTATTGGCCATCACAGCCACCACCGTATCACCCGTCTGAGAGAGATAAGCAGAACTACCCATGCCACCACCAGTCCAAGAGGCATCAATGCGGGTCATGCCCGTGACGAATTTGGCAAAATGCGCCATCACATAACCACGTTTGGTAACAACTCCATTGGATGTACCACGCTGGCCATCTCCCAACATTCCATAATAACGCTTGGCTGCATAGTGAATCCAAGCATTGAAATCCCCCAACATACACACATTGATGCTGTTGAAGAAGTCGAAGAAATCTTGGTCAAAATCGAAATTACGAGCTTGGTTATCAGGCTTGTTTTCGTTCCAGTTGATGAGGTATTCCGTCATCCAAATCTCCTTTCCCTTCTTGGCAAGGTTCTTGTAGGCCGATTGAATGCCACCATATTGGTGACCGCCATAGATGTCGAAACAATCAAGGATGCCGCTCTTGTTGAGGGCATTGGCATACGAATCGCTCACAGCCAGTGTCTCTGGAGCCATCACCTTACAACTGATGGTCTTGCCATAGGTCTTCACAAACTCTGCCATCTCATCGGCCGACCACAAGCAACCCGCATACTGAGCAGGCCAGTCTGGTTCATTCTGGATGGAAATGGCATCCAATTCCACTCCATTCTTGCGCAGATACTGCACATACTCCTCCAGATACTGCGCATAGTCAGCCCAATTTTCTCGTTTCAGTTTTCCCTGTGTTCCATCACTGTTCTGTGCATTGCTTGTGCCATTGGTTTTCCATTCAGCAGGCTGCCCCCAAGGCGAAGCAAAAACGATAAGCCCCATTTGCTTGGCCTTCTTGGCAGTTGAGAGCGATTGTGACCAAGCATTTTTGCCGATGGGAATATAGAGACGCATGATGTTGCACCCCACAGTACTCTTCGCACCCCATACCTTCTCTATCTCAGCGTTTGACATGTGGTTGTATTGGAATTGCGGACTGCACACAAATCCGCCAAAGCCCGTGATGTGTTGATGTGTTGTGGTCGCATCAATGCACAACGTAGCCTTAGTTTGTGCCATACTCATAATTGAACAGCCTGACAGCATCCATCCTGCCACAGCCAAAAGCTTCCAAATAGTTTTCATATCTATTCGTTATAATGGGTTTTATATCCAATGATTGTGTGGCAAAGGTAGTCATTTTCGTCCAAACAAACCTTTTCCCACGTTACAAAAACTATTATACAAGTTTCGAATGTTGATTTTTAACGTCAGTCTAGTATCTAAGCCTTTTATTTTATTGCAGCAAGCTACCAAAGTTTCGGGGGCTTGCCGCACTTTTTTATGTCAAATTCACGTTTTCTTAAGGTGAAAGGGGGTAAAACGTTTGGGAACCCATTTCCGTCATAAAAATAGGGGTGTTGAGGGGGGGGCTTGGACTGGGTTTGCATGAAAAATGGGTTGATGGTGGGGAGGTATGAAAAATTTTGTTTACCTTTGTGCCGTAAATTGTAAATTGTCAAATTATAAATTGAATTATGGCATTGATTAAAACCGTTTGCGGCTTGACTCCAAAGTGGGGTGAGGGCTGCTATTTCAGTGAGAACGCCACGATTGTAGGCGATGTGCAAATGGGTGACCAGTGTACAGTCTGGTTCAACGCTGTGGTGCGGGGCGATGTAAACTACATCAAGATAGGGAACCGTGTGAACATTCAGGATGGCTCGTGCTTGCATACTTTGTATAAGAAAGCAGCCATCGAGATAGGCGATGATGTTACTATCGGACACAATGTGACGCTGCATGGCTGTACCGTGAAGAGTGGGGCACTGATAGGAATGGGTGCAACTGTGCTGGATGATGCGGTGATAGGCGAGGGTGCTATCATTGCGGCTGGAGCCTTGGTGTTGAAGGGCACACAGGTGGGTGATGGTGAAATGTGGGGTGGTGTGCCTGCTAAGTTTATTAAGAAGGTGGATCCTGAGCAGGCCAAAGAATTGAACGTGGGCATTGCACAACATTATATCATGTATGCAGAATGGTATAAGTGAAATCTTTCTTAATTTATTGTAACGTATGTGAAAATCCATGTAACGTGGTGGAAAGGCATGTGTGCAAGGGAATACGTACCTTTGCACACAAATTGTTTTATTATTAAATAGGCCTATATGAAAACTAAACTGAATCGATTCCTTGGCTTGTCCCGATGGGTAGGCATGGCGCTGATTGCGATGGGGGGATTGTCAGCTTGTGAGGGCTATGACTTGGCTGAGGAAGACCCCAGCTGGTTGGGTTCGAGCATCTATGACTATCTGAACTCGCAAGGCAACTACACCAATATGGTGAGGGTGATTGACGACCTGGGCTACAAGGATGTGCTGTCCAAAACAGGTAGTAAGACCCTGTTTGTGGCAGATGATGCGGCGTTTGACCGTTTTTATCGGACCAATACGTGGGGCGTAAAAGGCTACAATGACTTGAGCTTTGCCCAGAAGAAGTTGCTGCTGTATGGCAGCATGATCAACAATGCATGTCAAGTGGCTTATCTGAGTAGCAGCGAAGGCCCTACAGAAGGTGACTGTATGCGTCGACTTACGGCTTCGAGTGAGTATGACTCTGTGCCTGTGATTGGTCCTGCTCAGATGCCCGACAACCCCTATTGGGCTCGTTATCGGGAGCGTGGGGAGAAGATAGTCTGCATGAGCGATGTGACTACCCCTCCGATGATCCATTTCATCGAGATGTTCCTCAACAACAAACTCATCACCAACGAGGATTGCAACTTCCTCTTCAATCATGTGACGGAGCGTCAGCCAGGTGATGCCAACGTAAATGGCATCATGATGGAGGAGCAGAACATCAAGTGTTCCAATGGTTTTGTACATAAGATGGCCGAAGTGCTCACACCGCTGCCCAACATGGCTGACCTCATCAGTCAGCGCCCTAATACGCAGGGGTATGCCAAGTTACTCAATCGCTTCTGTGCTCCTTATCGTCACGACAAGACAGATGCCTATACACGTGAGTACAATAGATTGTATAATACGGACATCGACACGCTGTATGAGAAGCGTTATTTCTCTGAGCGCAGTAGGGACGGTCAGCCTTTGGACTTGACGCCTGATGAAGGCCCTGTAAATGGTATGCTGAAGTTTGACCCAGCATGGAATCAGTTTTATAGTGCCACAACCACCTCGACTGCTGCCAATGTGGCTTTGCAGGAGAACATGGGTGTGATGCTCGTTCCCAGCGATGAGGCGCTCAACAACTATTGGAACGAAGGTGCAGGCAAGGTGCTCAAGGACTACTACGGTACGTGGGAGGCTGTACCAGACAAGGTCATCTCGAAGATGCTCAATGTGAACATGCTCAATTCGTTCACCAACTCTGTACCCAGCAAGTTCTATACTGTGCTCAATGACGCTAACGATGAACTGGGACTTGAGGCGCAGTATGTGGATTCGGTGTATCTGGCTTGTAATGGTGCCGTCTATCTGACCAACAAGGTGTTTAATCCCGTGGCTTACATCTCTGTCACTTTCCCAGCCCTCATTAATGAGACCATGAGCGTGCTCTATTGGGGTGTGGAACAGTTGGGCTTCGACATCTATCTTAACTCGCAAAACACCTACTATAGCCTATTCATTCCTAACAACACCTCATTGCTTGACTACATCGACCCGTGCTCCTACGGCAAGACAAGCACCCAACTCTTCCGTTTCCACTATAAGCCAACGGCTCAGACAGAACGGGAAAAGGTTTGGGCCAGCATCTGGAATTACGATGTAGCGACAGGTGTGATAGGTGATTCAATCGGTGAAGCATCTTACAACCAAATCACGAACCGTTTGGAGGATATCCTCAATACCCATATCGTTATCGGCAATGTGGAGGATGGTAATACCTTCTATCGCACCAAGGGCGGTTCGATGGTGAAGGTAGCCAACACTTCAGCGGGCATCGGAGGTATGACCGTGCAAGGTGGCTATCAAATTGAAAATGCCAAGAACATCAAAGTGGTGGCCATCTACGATGAATCTTACGAAGGTAACGGAAAGACATACATCATCGAGGAGGAACCAATCATGACGGCTCGCAAATCTGTTTTTGACATTTTGGGTGAACACGAGGAGTTTAGTGCCTTCCATGATCTGCTGCAGAGTTCGCAGTTCTTGGAGACCAAGCATGTCATAGGTACAGATGAGCATGGCGAACCCAGTCAAAACATCAGCCTCTTCAATACCTATAGATATACTGTGTTTGTGCCGACCAATAAGGCCATTAAGGATCTCCAGAACTCTCGTCAGTTGCCTACTTGGGAACAGGTGGATACAGAAGAGGATGAGGAACAGAAAGATAGTCTCCGTACTGTGATTGAGAATTTCATTAAGTATCACATCCAGGATGAGGCCTTTTACGTAGGGCAGGGAAGTGACGAGGGCGAGTATGAGACATCCGCCTACAAAGTGACGAACGGAAATCTCTCCTACTACAAACTTCGTACCCAGGTGTCTAACGATGGCATCAAAGTGACAGACGGCAAGGGACAGACCCGTGAGGTGGTCAAAGATAATGGCCTTTATAACCTCATGGCTCGTGAATATCAGTACGACACGCCCGATGCGTCTTCGGCCCAAAACCTCTACACCTCTTCTTTCGCCGTCATTCATCAGATTGATGGGGTGCTGCAGTATAAATAAATCCAGTTATTTTAGTTGTTATAGATTCTCTATACTCTCTATACCATCAAAAAAATAGATATATGAAAACCAATTATATACATAGGGCACTCGTCGCGTTAGCCTTCCTCCTTTGGGGACTGGGGGGCTATGCTCAGACCGCTGGTACGATGATTCAAGGTGTGGTGCAAGATGACATCGACCCTCTGATGGCTTGTAACGTGGTGGAGATAGACAAGGCCAACCGTATCGTGGCACATGCTGTGACCGATATCAATGGTAACTTTGCCTTCCGCATCGTTGACCCCAAGAACCGACTCAAAATCTCCTATGTGGGTTACGAAACCCAAATCATTCCCATCAAGGGAACGACTTATAAGATTACTCTCAAGAGCAATACCCAACTGACCGAAGTAGTGGTGAAGAGCCAGCGCATCGCCCAGACGAGTGGACTTGCTATTCCTGAGCGTGAAATGTCTATCGCTCATCAGACCATCGATGCCAAAGAATTCGAGGGACTGCCCATGACCAGCGTAGACGAAGCCCTCCAAGGCCGTATCGCAGGTCTTGATATCGTGAGCAACTCTGGAAACTTGGGTGCTGGTACCAGCATGCGACTGCGTGGTGTCAGTTCCATCAACGGAAGCAGCGAACCGCTGATTGTGGTGGATGGCAACATCTTTGAGAGCGACTACAACGCAAACTTTGACTATGCCAACGCCACTGAAGATCAGTTTGCCGAACTCCTGAATGTGAACCCTGACGACATTGCCAGCATCTCTGTGTTGAAGGATGCGGCTGGTACTGCAATCTATGGTTCGCAGGGTGCTAACGGTGTGATTGAAATCAAGACCAAGCGTGGTGCTCGTGGTAAGACCAAGGTGCAGTATTCATATCGTATTACGCTGACCCATCAGCCCCGTGGCATCCGACTGCTGAATGGTGACCAATACACCATGCTTATGAAGGAGGCGTATTACAACCCTACACTCAGCGACCAAGCTGCTGATATCCGTGAGTTCAATTACGACCCATCGTGGAACGAGTATGAGATGTACAACAACAACACGGATTGGCGTAAGGCTATCCGTCAGACAGGCGTGTTGCAGAAGCATTATGTCAGCCTCTCAGGTGGTGGTGAGAAAGCCAACTTCCGCATTGCAGGTGGTTACGACCATCAGACAGGTACGGTCATCGAACAAAAACTTGACCGCTTCACTACTCGTGTGGCTCTCGACTACTTCGTCAGCGACCGTATCAAGATTGTGACCAACTTCAACATGACCTATACGGACAACAAGAAGAATTATTCCGACCTGCTCACCATTGCTTATCAGAAGATGCCAAACCTCTCTATCTATGAGCAAGACCTCGATGGTAACAATCTGCCTGATTACTACCACATGCTTCCCACAGCCTCTGCTGAACTGAAGAAAGACCAGTTTACGTATGTCAACCCCATAGCGCTTGCCCGTCAGGCCAAGAACGACGAGTCAACCTATCAGATTCAGCCTGAATTCCAACTGGTGTATAATCTCTTAGGCACTGGCTCAGACCAAACGCAACTCAAGTACGAGGGAAAGATTCTCTTTAACATATTTAATAAATATAATGACACTTTCTATCCTTCCAGTCTCATCACAGAGGGATGGGCAAGTACCAAGAATAATCAAACTACAGCCAATGCCCATAAGAGCACGGCTGTGACTACGACTCACCGACTGACGTTCACACCGCACTTCCGCAACCCAAACCATTCCTTCATGGCGATGGCTCAGTTCCAGTTGACAGACGGTTCCTCTAAAACAACTTCTTCTACGGTGGGTGGTCTCCCATCAGGTGGCATTAGTTCGCCTATTGCTGAAGGTATTGTCACATCGTTGGGCACTTCTTCGGGTCAGTGGCGCAGTGTCTATCTCACCTTCTCTGCTCACTATGCTTATAAGGGCAAGTATATCGCAGACTTCTCCATCCGTCGTGATGGTTCTACCAAGTTTGGTGATGACAGCCGTTGGGGTAATTTCCCAGCCCTCTCTTTCCGTTGGAACGTGAGCGACGAACCTTTCATGGAACCCCTTCGTTGGCTCTCTATGCTCTCCGTTCGTCCAGGTTGGGGTATCGTGGGTAATCAGCCAAATGGCGAATACCTCTACTTCTCCAAGTACGTGAACGGTAATGCTTACAACCGTGGTGGTTCTGTATATCCTGAAAACATACGTCTCTCCTCTCTCAAATGGGAAGAGAAGCAGACTTGGAACATTGGTTTTGACCTCGGACTCTTCAACAACATGTTCACAGCCGACTTCAATGTTTATACGCAACGTACCAGCAACCTCTTGATGCAAAATAGACGCATCCCCACTTCGTCAGGTTACACAGCTTTGGCTTATCAGAACGTGGGTGATATGGTCAACAACGGTTGGGAGTTCAATCTCAACGGACAGGATATTGTGAAGGCTGGCAAGTTCCGTGGCAGTTTCAATGTGTCCTTCGCCAACAACAAGAACGAAATCACCAAGATGGATGAGACGGTTTTGGCTTCGCTCAACAGCGATTTTGACAAGAAGAATGGCTCCTATTTGACCCGTGTGCAACTCCACAACGCTTTTGGCTCTATTTATGGTTTCCGTTATAAGGGTGTCTATCAGTACAGTAAGTATAGCCCCACTGAGGTACCTGGTGTGAGTGGTCCTGATGCACCTGTAGCACGTGATGCTGATGGCAATGTGGTGGTAGACAAGAGTGGTTACACCACGCCAATGGTTTTCTGCTACGAATCTGCTGACCGTACGTATATTTATGAGTTCAAAGGTGGTGATGCCATATATGAGGATGTCAACCACGATGGTAACATCAACGAACTTGATATCGTCTATCTCGGTAGTTCTTTGCCTAAGGTGACTGGTGGATGGGGCTTCAAGTTGCAATATGGCCGATGGAGTTGGAATAACCAGTTCAATTTCCGCATCGGTAACAAGATTGTCAACCGTGCCCGTATGTTGGCAGAGAGCATGTACAACAACAATAACCAATCAACAGCAGTGAACTGGCGTTGGCGTGTGGAAGGTGACCAAGCTCTCATCCCTCGTGCTCTCTATCAAGAGGGTTACAACTGGCTGGGTAGTGACCGCTTCATCGAGAATGGTTCCTACATGCGTCTCAACTACAGTCAAATCAGTTATGCTTTCGATCCCAAACTTATCAAGAATTGGGGACTTACTCAGTTGAGCCTCTACTTCAGTGCCAACAATTTGTTCTGTATCACAGGCTATTCAGGTGCTGATCCTGAAGTGGGTTATGGCAGCTATGGTGTCACTACAGACAATGCCCGTACTCCTAACCCTCGTTCGTTCACGCTGGGTATAACGGTTCAATTCTAACACAATCAATTAGACAAGTATGAAAACAAAGAACATATATAAAACCCTTGCGGTTCTGTGCCTTGCGGTGTTATCGCAAGGACTCCAGAGTTGCTCTGATTTCCTCTCTATCGAGCCACAGAATGAGATTGTGCGTGAGAACTACTGGACAGAGGAGAAAGATGTTGTCAGTGTGCTCAATTCTTGCTATTCCCAGTTAGAAAGTCAAGACTGCATCCGCCGTATGATTGTGTGGGGTGAACTTCGTTCCGACAACATGACGACAGGCTCGGGAACCTATAACAATATGCAGCAGATTATCAAAGAAAACATTCTTGAGACCAATGATTACACCAATTGGCAGAGTTTTTATCAAGTCATCAACCAGTGCAACACCATTTTGCATGATGCACCAAGGGTGAATGCCATTGACCCCAATTTTACAGACTCTGAACTGCGTGCCACTATTGCAGAGGCAACCACGTTGCGTGCTTTGAGTTATTTCTATCTCATTCGCACCTTCCGTGATGTGCCTTACGTGACGCAGCCTTCTATTGACGATAGTCAGAACTTCCAAATGGAAGCTACATCTTTTGCTCAGGTGCTTGACAGCCTGATTGCTGATGTGGAGTCCGTGAAAGAGGACGCTGTGCGGAGTTATGGTGAGGAGAGTGTGGAAAATACTTGCCGCATTACCCGTTGGGCTTGCTATGCGCTGTTGGCGGACCTCTATCTTTGGAAGGGTGAATGGCAGAAGTGTATCGACTACTGCAACCTTGTCATCCAACAGAAAATCAAGGACTATGAAGATGCTTACGCCAAGAATCCTACCACATTGACAGTAGAACTGTATGGGGATTATCCTCTTATTTCTGAGACGCTGACAGGTAGCAACTTTGCAGGCAATGCCTACAATGAAATCTTTGGTACGGGCAATAGTTTTGAGTCCATCTTCGAATTGAATTTTGTTATAAATCAGTCTGTCACGAATGGGGCCGTTTCGAGCTTCTATGGTTCCAACAGCAACAGGACTGGACAGATTGCAGCTCCGACTTACCTCAATAGTGAGGTTAATACGGGTCAAAACAAATACTTTGAAAAGACCGACTGCCGTTATTTGGAGAACATGACCGACTTGAATAATAAGGTCTATATCTCCAAATATGTTAACCAGTCAGTTTCTTTCCGCACAACCTCAACATCGGGTATGACCCCCAATGTCACAAGTAGTACACGTACAACAGCTTATGCAAACTGGATTCTTTATCGCTTGACTGACGTGATGCTGATGCGAGCTGAAGCAGAAGTGGAATTGGCAGGTGATGTACCCGAAGGATCTGTGCTCACCGATGAGCAGACGCAGCATTATCGCAATGCCTTTGATTTGGTTTTGGCTGTATGGAAACGTGCCAACAACAAGCGCACTTCCAATACAGGACTGCCTACATTTGAAACCTATGCCACTTCACGTATGGCGATGGAAGACTTTGTGCTGGATGAGCGTCAGCGTGAACTGATGTTTGAAGGCAAGCGATGGTTTGACCTTGTTCGTCTTTCTCGTCGTGATGGCAATAATGACCGTCTCATCGAAAAGGTACTGCCCAAGTTCCAGGAGAATACCAGTGCCATCCGTATCAGACTCTCCGCAGCCGATGTACTCTATTGGCCATATAATCGCGAGGAACTCAAGCAGAATACAAAACTGGTTCAGAATCCTGCTTATGTGACAGATCATACGGAACAAAACTTCTAACACAATCAATCTGACGAGTATGAAAACAAAGAATATATATAAGATCCTTGTCGTTCTATGCCTTGCGATTGTGTCGCAAGGATTCCTGAGTTGCTCTGACGAACCTGACAGCAGCAACTACTACACCTTCACAGGTGAGATGGTCAGCGACTACCTCGATAACCGTCCAGAACTTTACAGCGAGTTTACGCAGATTCTGCACCGTTCAGGACTCTATGGTATGATGGCTACTTATGGCACTTATACTTGCTTTGCACCTACGAATCAAGCCATCGAATCCTATCTGCAAGAACGTGGCTATACCAGTGTGGAACAGTTGACGAAGGAAGAGTGCGACACGCTTTCGTGGAACCACCTCATTCCAGAGACTTACTTCACTACCGATCTCGCTGATGGTAACATTCCAACAGCCAACATGAATGAGCGTTTCCTTACCTTCTCTTGCGATAGCAATGCTGTGGGTGGTAACGTGATGTACTACATCAATATGGCTTCCAGACTGATTGTACGTGATGACTCTGTGGAGAATGGTGTGGTGCACACCCTTGACCGTGTGATTCAGCCTTCCAGCTCTTATCTGCCTGAGAAGATGTTGGAAGATATGAATATCAGTCTCTTCACTTCTGCCCTCACGCTGACAGGATTGAGTGACAGTCTCTATGAATATTTGGATACTCGCTATTCTGTGGGTGTGGATTCCATCAATAAGGGTGTCCCTTTCCATCGTTCTGGAGCAGAATATCGTATGTATTACCCAGCCACACGCATGAAACGTTACACGGCTTTTGTCGAGACCAACAAGGTATTTGCTGAGGCGGGTATCATGAACCTTGATGACCTTAAGGCTTATGCCAAGACCATTTATGATGAGGTGTATCCAGAGGATGCAGGACAATATGATGATGATTGGACGCATCGCAAGAATCCGTTGAATCGTTTCATCGCCTATCACTTGCTGCCTTATTATGGTGCCATCAACGACTTCACCATCGCAGAGAGTGGTATTGACTACAAGACCACTTGTGCCATGCCAAACCTCATTGACTGTACTGACTGGTATGTTACGTTGATGCCAGGCACCATCATGAAGATGTCTTCTCCTTCCACAGGTCTCTTCATTAATCGTAAGGGTGTGGCCAATCGTTATTCTGTGCGAGGCGTTAAAGTCTATACGCCTACAGAAATGAAGATCCTCCACGATCAGCAATTGGCAGAGGCTGGGCTGCACGTTGATACCCTCAATCAGCAAGCACTCAATGGTATTTATCACTATATAGATGATGTGCTCACCTACAACACGCAGACCCGTGATGTTGTGTTTAACGACCGCATTCGTTGGGATGTGATTACAATGTCTCCAGAGTTTCTCAATGCTGGTGCACGAGGCAACACCAACGGACAGCATCTGATGGGTTTCAAGCAGGTTGACGGATGGGATTTCCATGGGATTATACCGACGTTGGCTTTGCGTGAACGTGGTATTTGGATGGCCACTTATTCTGATGCTGTCGATTTGATTGGCCAATTTGACGTGTCGTTCAAATTGCCTCCTGTTCCTGCCAACACCTACGAAATTCGTTTTGCCTATGGCTCTGGTACTGACCGTGGTGTGGTGCAGATCTACTTTGGCGAAAAGGACAATATGCAACCCATGGGATTGCCTATTGACTTTCGTGTTTTTGGTGGTGACCCGAGTATTGGTTGGGTAGCCGATACCGAAGACAACGAGCAAAATCGAGCCATCGACAAAGCCATGCACAATCGTGGTTACATGAAAGATATGGACTCTTGGAATCAGGGTGGTTCCAACAATTTGCGAGCCATGAATGGTAAGTTCCGCAAGATTCTTACCACCCAGGCGCTCAACCCCAACAAGGAGTATTGGTTGCGTATCAAACTTGTCATTGAAAATGCGGAAGCCGAACTCCCCATCAACTACTTTGAGTTCTGTCCTAAGAGCGTGTATGCAGGTCTGACTGCTGAGGACACACATTGATATTGACGAATTGACTATTTATCATTTCAAATTCAGTAATATGAAAGTAAAGAATATATATAAGACCATTGCCGTTTTGTGCCTTGCAATCGTATCGCAGGGATTCCAGAGTTGCTCTGACACGTGGAGCGACCACTTCGATATGGAAGGGACGAATGGCAATGCCACCCTCTTGCAATTGGTGGAAAATAATCCGCAATTGAGCGATTTCCATGCGGTGCTGAAGGCGGCACATGTGTATAACAACAACCATCGGACGGGAGTGGCCTTCGCAGACCTTTTGGGGTCTGACCAGACATTGACGGTTTGGGCTCCTGTCAATGGTTCCTTCAACGTGGATTCCTTGTTGGAACTTTGTCAAACGGAAAAGGGTGACTCGGCTGTAGGTCTGCATTTTGTGATGAATCACGTGGCGCATAACCTCTATAATATGAATGTGGAAACAAATGAGCAGGTGAAGATGTTGAATAACAAGTTTCTGTTGCTGGGAGCCAAGACTTTGAATGAGGCTTCGGTAAAAGAAAACAATTATAACTTGCCTGCCACGAATGGTTTGTTGCATGTCGTGGATGCTGAGGTTCCATTTGCTTACAACATCTATGAGGGATTGACCACGATGGAAGAGTTCAGCCACATTGGTGACTTCCTGTCTCATTTTGAACGTCAGGAACTGGATGAGGAACAATCCATCCAAGCTGGCTTGGTGGATGGCCGTAAAGTCTATTCCGATTCTGTGATGGTGAAGGACAATGCGTTGTTCCGTGTGTTCGACCAAATCATGTCAGAAGACTCTGTCTTTGCGATGTTGGCGCCTAATCGTTCCACATGGGAGACCGTCTATCAGGAGGCAAAGAAATATTTCAACTATGGTGGCATGGAGAAGGCTGATTCTGTGTCAGAGTATTGGACTTGCGTGTCTTTGGCACGTGACCTCATTTTCAACCGTCGTATGCAGCGTTCGGAGAAGGACTCTATCTTCTCCACGTCTTATACACCTTTGGAGTGGCCTTATCATGTGTTCTACAAGCCGTATGAGGCTGGTGGATTGATGGACATGAACAACATCAAGGATTCCCTGCAATGTTCCAATGGTATCATCTATCGCCTGAAAAAATGGCCGTTCACCCCTGAGGATCTTTATTTCCGTCCCGTGGTGGTACAGGGAGAACGTGAAGCGAGCATCATTGATTATAAGGACTGCACCTTCAATTACCGTGCTGCCATCGGTGACTCGATTTCTGGCAATGGATATGTGGACATCGTACCTCGTTCCAGTACAAGTAACTGGACGGTGACCTATGAGATTGGAGGTACATTGTCTGGCACGTATGATTTGTTTGCTGTGGTGTTGCCCAAGACGGTCTATCTGTCCAATTCTCGTGACACAAAGCCGAACAAATGGAAGACAACCGTTACGTATGTGGATGAAGTGGGAAAAACACAGACGGTGATGTTCCCTGATGAGGTGGAGAGCGATGGTATCCATGTGGATACAGTAAAGTTGGGACGTGTCACCTTACCTGTTTGCAGTTATGGTCAACAGGATGCGACGCTGAATGTGCAGTTACGATGCTATGTGACGAGCCGCCAAACGTCGTATTCGCGTGAGATGTTTTTGGATTGTATCTACCTCAAGCCAGTCTCTGACGAAGAGGCGGCTTTGGAGGCTAAAGAAAGGAAGGAGGTTCAGAAATGAAGAAGAGTTTTTTGACAATAGTGGCTTTGATTCTTCCATTGTCATTGTTCACTTTACAACTGTCTGCTCAAGAAATGCGTGAGTTGCACGGACGTGTGGTAGATGCTGCCACAGGCGAAGGAGCAGCAGGTGTGCAGGTGCAGGCCTATAATTATTCGCTGTATTCCGCTATGACGGATGAACAGGGAACCTATGTGATTCGTGTGCCAAAGTGGGTGACTTCGTTGACGTTGTCGGCTGAAGGCTACTCAAAGGTGCAACAACCTGTGGGCAGTAGCTTGACAGTGGAGGATGTGAAGATGTATTCGGCTCAGTTTGGTGAGACGTATGCAGCACAGACCTCGGCTGTGAGCAAGAAGTCGGCTCAGGTGACCTATTTGAATAACGATATGTCTGTGGATGCTCAGATTCAACAGCGTCTGGGTGGCGATATGTTGACCAATATACGTAGTGGACAGCCGGCACAAGGAATTCGCATGCTGATGAATGGTGTGAACTCGCTCAATGCCAATGCACAACCATTGGTGGTGATTGATGGGGTGGTGCAGAACATGCAGTGGGGCTCTCCTTCTCTGCACGACGGCTTCTTCAACAACCTACTGGCCAACATCATGGTGGAGGATATCGAAAAGGTTTCTGTGATGAAGAATGGGACTGCCATCTATGGTGCGAAAGGTGCTAATGGTGTGCTCCTCATTGAGACGAAGCGCAACAAATCTATGGCGACGAAGATAGACGTGAGTTTAGGTGGCAGTTGGGAATTGGTGCCCAAGACCATGGACATGATGAATGCGGAGCAGATGAGGGTGTATGCCTCAGAATTGATGGGTACGACGGGTACGAAGAGCAATTCTTTTAAGTTTTTGCAGAACGATCCCAACTATTATTATTACAAGGTGTATCACAATGCGACGGATTGGAGCAAAGAAGTACACAAGGAGGCTTTCTCAAAGCAGGCGAGCATCAATGTGCAAGGTGGTGATGACATAGCCAACTACAATCTTTCTGTGGGATATGCAGGTTCAGATGCCACCGTGAAGGACTTCTCGTTCTCAAGGTTCAATCTGAGACTCAACACCGATTTGTTGCTGACGAAGAACTTGACCGTACGGTTCGATGCGTCATATTCAGACGTGACACGTAACATGCGTGATGATGGTGTGAAGCAAGATGTAACGGATGGACTGGTGAGTTCGCCTGCGTTCCTTTCGCTCATCAAGGCTCCTTTCCTCTCGCCTTACGCTTACGACTCCAATGGCAATCTGTCTGATTATTTGGCGGAGTCTGATGATTATCTGAGTGATGTGGTGAGCAGCAAGGGGCTGACCACCAGTTTGGCAAATCCAGTATCCATTCTCCAGAATGGTGAGGGTAAGAACAAGAATGCGTTTGGCAACCGTACCGTTTCGTTGGCTGTGAGACCACAATGGCACATCGGTAAGGGATGGACGCTGACAGACCATTTCGCATTCCAATTGGTGAATACGGATGAGAACTATTACTTGCCCACAACGGGTGTGCCTGACTATCAGGTAGAGGGTGTCGGTGAGGTGGAGAACTGTGCCAGTGCTTTGGCTGGACGTCAGATTACCATCATGAACGACCTCGGCATCGGCTACAAGCGTCGTTGGAAGGGACATCTGTTGGAGGCGAAGGGTGGCATGCGTTATCTGAGGGATACGTACAAACTCAACACGCAGGTGGGTTACAATACGGGCAATGATAAGACCCCCAACATGTCGAGCTCGTTGCAATATAAGCAGACTGACGGTCTGGACAACAGAGATGTGGATTTGACCTATTATGCGACAGCTGCCTACAACTGGGGTGAGCGTTACTATGTGGATGCGACCTTGGCAATGGATGGCTCAAGCAAGTTTGGTGTGGATGCGAAAGAAGGTGCAAAGATAGGCAATTACGCCTTTGGCTTCTTCCCATCGGTAGAAGCTGCATGGGTGATGACGAACGAGCGTTGGTGGAAACCCAACCGTTGGGTGAACTACCTGAAACTCAATGGAGGTTTTGACCTTGTGGGCAATGACGATGTGAATAGTGTGGCATCAAGAACCTACTTCGTTTCTGGCCGAATGCTCAATACGCTGACGGGCATCACGATGGGGAACATTGGCAATACCAAGTTGCAATGGGAGACAACGGCACGATTCACGGTGGGCGCACAGGCATCCTTCTTCGACAACCGTCTGTGGCTGGGCTTCAACTATTTCAATGCCAACACTTACAATCTGCTTTCGATGGGCACGTTGTCGTACATCTCGGGTTTGGAGACAAACTGGCTGAATGATGGACGTGTACACAACCAAGGTATTGATGTGACGGCTGATGTGAAGCTGCTGAGTGTGAAGGACTGGACATGGAGCGTGTCTGCCTCCTTGGGGCACTATAAAAATACGGTGAAGCGTCTGCCTGGTGGTAGGGAGTCGATGGTGACGGAACTCTATGGTGGCAACATGATGAATCGTGTGGGCTGTGCTTCAGGTCTCTTCTATGGCTACAAGACCGAAGGTGTGTTCTCAACAGCAGAGGAAGCCAGCGCGGCTGGTTTGTATCAGTTGACTGAAACAGGTGCCCGACAGGATTTCAAGGCTGGAAACATGAAGTTTGTGGATACAGACGGAAACCATTGCATCGACCAGCGTGATATGCAGGTGATAGGTGACCCTCATCCAGACATCTATGGTAACTTCTCCACCCAATTAATATGGAAGAACTTGTCACTTTCTGCTTCGTTCAACTACTCCGTGGGTGGTGACCTCTACAACTATCAGCGTAGCATCTTGGAGTCTGGCTCTTACTTCTACAACCAGACCACAGCCATGTTGGGACGTTGGACGCACGATGGTCAGCAGACTGTGATGCCAAGGGCTTCGTTCCTCGACGAGATGGGAAACAGCCGTTTCTCCGACCGCTGGATTGAGGATGGCTCCTATCTGAAGTTGAAGAACGTGACACTGAGCTACCGTATTCCTGTGCGTAGCACTTATTTGCAGGGCATCACGGTATGGGCTGCGGCCAACAACCTCTTCACCCTTACGAAGTATCTGGGCAGCGATCCTGAATTTGCAGCCTCCAACGCTGTGATTGGCATGGGCATCGACCGTGGTCTGATGGCTCCAGGCAGAAGTTTCTCGGTGGGTATGAAGATTAATCTGTAAGAAGCCCCCCTACCCCCGAAGGGGGAGGGCTTCGCAACGTAAGCACATAGAAACTAAGAATAATACATAATATGAAAAAGATAATATACAAAACCATCATCGCGTTAGCCCTCCCCCTTTGGGGGCTGGGGGGCTTCACCTCCTGCTCTGAAATGGACAGCGACCTCGTGTCGTTCGTGGAGGACAATCAGTTGGACACGCCCAATGATACGGTCTATTCGCTGATGGGCATCGTGAACAAGATGCAGGTGATTGCTGACCGCACGGTGCTGCTGGGCGAATTGAGGGGAGACCTCACGTCATTGACTTTCCATGCACATCTTGACTTGCAGGACATCGCCAACTTCACGGCTGGTACAGACAATCCTTATAACAATGCGCGCGACTACTATGCCGTGATTCAGAATTGCAACTACTTCCTTGCCAATGCTGACACGACACTCACCAAGCGTGGCGTGAAGGTGTTTGAGAAAGAATATGGGGTAGTGAAAGCCTATCGTGCTTGGACTTATCTGCAACTTGCCATCAACTATGGCTCTGTGCCTTTCTTCACGCAACCGACCCTTACGGACAAGGAGGCTCAGCCTTCGTTGTATGAGTATTACGATGTGAAGCAGATCGCCAACTATTTCATCAAGGATTTGGCTCCTTATGTCGATACGGAATATCCTGACTATGGCGCTATGGGTACACTCAATTCGCGTCGTTTCTACATCCCTGTGCGTGTGCTCTTGGGCGACCTCTGTCTGTGGGCAGGACGCTATCAGGAGGCTGCTCAATATTATCATGACTACTTGACTCGTCAGGGACAAGTGCATCCCACGGGTACGGCTCGTGTGGCTTGGTCTAAGTATGACTTCTCGGAGATGGAGGATGGTTATGCTTCTCAGTTCTCTGTACAGTCGGATGAGATTTTGACGATCATCCCGATGGAAGCGGAAGAGTATGACGGCGTGGTATCCCATCTGGTTGATGTGTTCAACTCGACGGAGGACAACAACTTCTTCTATCAGGCAACCCATTCAACTGCTTATGACGAACTTTCACGCAGTCAGCATTACGTGTTGGTCTATAACGACCCTGTGAGTCAGTTGCCTGATACGGTATCTCCTGATGGAATGACATTCCCGAATGAGTCGTTGCGTGGTGACCTCCGTCAGCAAAGCATCTATGTGTTGCGCAATGAGGAATCCACATCCAACACCCAGTCTTCGATTCGCCAGACATGCTACAAATACTCATCAGGTCATGTGAACCTCTATCGTCTCCAGCACATCTATCTGCGCTATGCTGAGGCTCTCAATCGTGCAGGCTATCCTGAATCCGCCTTTGCTGTGCTGAAGTATGGACTGTGTAAGGACAACATCGACCGCTATCTCTCCGCCAATGAGCGTCAGGCGGCTGGCAATCTGATTTCGTTCAGCGAATATACTTTCTTGCGCGAGAACACACAAGGACTGCATTCTCGTGGTTCTGGCAATGCCAATGCTGATACCACCTACGTCATTCCAACTTTGGCTTCGGCTGCTGACAGTATCTTATATGTGGAAGACCGCATCTGCGATGAAATGGCGCTCGAAACCGCTGCTGAGGGACTTCGTTTCTACGACCTCATGCGTATATCTCTTCATCGTAACGACCCCACTTTCTTGGCAAATAAGGTGGCACGCCGCCAAGGTTCAGACAACTACGATGCTGCACTTTATTCTTTGTTGTCAGACCAGAAGAACTGGTACTTGAAGTTGGAATAAAGGTGAAATTGAATAATAAAAGATTTGCTACCGCACTTGCACGTCAATTGTTGACGAACTGGTGCGGTAGCAATTTTATCAAAACGCATAAAATTCTCCTCAAATTTCATTCTGTTGTGTCCTTTTTGACTTTAATCATGTCTTTTGCCTTATCGATAGAAGCAGTACCCTGAGCCAGGGGAGTGGCTGTCGATTGTGATGGCCTTTGAGTAATTTGTGGCTATGCATGAATCCCTGAATCAGGGAGTCGTCTGACAGAACGATTCGTTCACCCAGCTCTTGATTATTTCTCGAAAACCAGCGAAAAAATGGACTGTCCTTTGTCCCAATTGTCACGCTACGTGAAAAAGATCTACAGATTCTTGTATGTATCAGGAACAATCGCTAACTTTGCAAGTGGAATCCAAATTCTCCACATTACAATATGAACGAGATATTAAAACACGCACATCCATTTATTACTACTCTGTGCCGTAAGCATGGAGTTAAGAGCCTATATGTGTTTGGATCCGTGCTCACT
>JBGUMY010000127.1:0-5207 GCA_045117095.1 Bacteroidaceae bacterium
CATCGAAGAAATCCGATAGCGCGTATGAAAAATTCAGCAACTGCTCTCCAAGACGAGCATTTTCCTTCCCCGTCATTCTAAAGCAGAATTGCCCCTCCAAAAGCTCTTTTATAAGAAATGTCTTACCAACACGTCGTCTTCCATAGACAGCTATAAACTCCGACTGTTCCGAAGAAAGGTATTTCTTCAGTTCCATTATCTCTTTTTCACGGCCTACAATTGAACTTTCCATATTTCTTCATTTATATTTTGGCGCAAAGTTAATAAAAACGTTAGATTGCGCCAAATAATAACCTTATATTTTGGCATAATCTATGTAAATTATCGAGATTATGCCACTCTATAGTATGGAGATTTGTATTTTTTCAGCTGACTGCTGCCAGGACAGAGCCTCGCAAGGCTCTTTGTCCATTCAAGTCCTAAAAGTCCGTAGACAGGGAAAATCCAAGGAGCTACACCAAAGAAGTCTACGGACTCTATGGACTTTATGGGCTCAGAAAATCTTCCGTTTGGACGGATACGACCAGAAAAAAGAAGCACGCCCTGATGGACGTGCCTCTTGAATAAATCTTTATGTTGTTGTGTTACACAAACATTGACTCAAGTTTACTGAGGGTCAAGCACAATCGTCTTGTTCTCCCCTCCACGCAGCTTGGCTGAAGGTTTGTCACTCAGGATGTCATCGATGATGAGACCCACGTCAGTCACATTCACCTTGCCGTCATTATTCATGTCAGCTGCAGCCTTAATGAAGTTCACTAGGGGGCGTTCCAAAATATGGTCAATTACCATACCAACGTCTGTCACATTGACCTTGTTATCTCCATTGACATCACCAGGTTTGTATTGTTTTAGTACAAAAGGAGAACTGGCTTCACCTATCTTTGCATTATTGGAGAATGTGACAGGGGTAAATGTGAGTTTAGGAAGTTCAGAATGACTTGTCTTGTCATACACTTTGAAGGTGACACTTTCTCCGCTGGTGGTGTTGCTACGAACACGTAGATAAAACACCTGGTCGTTGTTGGGACCAGCAGTCCACAAGTCTTCTGTATTCGCTCCGTCAGCCACACCGCGACACTCGGTGCCAACAAAGGCGCCGATTTCATAATTCGATTGATCGGTGACAGGACTTCCATTACTATACGCCACAACGGCAAATACCGTCATGTCATACTGCCAGTCTGATGCATTGCAAGACCATCCACTTTGGTTTTGTGCTCTTGCAACGTGACCCACTAAAAGTAGTAGGAGTAAACATCCCAAATTTCTTAGTTTGTTCATGTTTTGTTAATTTTTGGGGGAGTATGGGGAAACGATTCTCCATCACTCCCGAGTTTTTAATTTAGTTACGTTTTACTATTTTTTGATAATAGGTGTTACCTTGGTTACTTACCACGACGATATAGACTCCCTCACTCAACGAAGCAACATTGATTTGTGCGGGAGCTTCGATGTTGGCCATTGAGATGACGGCTACACCACCTGTGTTGAACACTGACAGGCGATCGATACGTGCCGACGGCAGATTCACTGTTACCACATCGCGTGCAATCACAGGAGAAACTTTCAGCTGTGCGTTGAGGTCTGCGATTTCAGTAGCTTCGCCACTGATATTCAATGCGAATGGAGCATTGTAGCTGCCTTGACGGTTACCGGTGAATTCCAACTGTTCGGTGATGTCATAAACCTCTTCCGTTTCATTGTTCATGGCGTAGAAATTGATCTTCTCTCCGCCTTCACCTTGTACACCGAGGAAGAGCACGCCTTTCACAAACTTACCTACGCCACGACATTCGGTACCACAGAAAGCACCTACGCTATATGCATCGTCTTCTGCTTTCACACCGTTCACGTAGAGTTCGGCTGCGATTGGCATCACGTTTGGATACTGATGGATGTCAGTAACCCAATTTGCCTGATACTTTTCTGGTGCGGTGTAAGCACGTGCCTTGGCCAGGTTGGAAAGACTGGTATTGAAGAGGAAGTTGTTAGCAGCGACTGCATTGTACATGTAACCCTGACCAGGATTCAATGTCTTCAAGTCGCCAGTCCATACACCACTTGTGTACTCTGCTTGCTCACCATTTTTGGCGATGATCACATCACCTTCAGTCGGTATGGCCTTGGCAAATGCTTCATCGAGATTCGCTGGACCATAAACGGGATAACCCATCCAGTTCCATCCCTGCTTGAGAGAGAGGACTTCGGTTGTTGCGTTGAAAGCATCACCTTGAAGGTCTGCCTGCTTCACTGCTGCCGTTGTTTTTACCTTGTAGGTTTCCGTTGGGAGCAGTTGGGTGAGGTTGCCTACCAAACCAAACTTGGTGTCGCGGATAAGGCTTCTGGTTTGACTCTTGAGCTCAACCACATTGTCATCGCTGAAGAGGTCCTGAGGATTCTGAGCGTCAGCCAAGTTGTGAGAAATCCAGTTCCAACCTGCAGCCAAATCTACATTGACTTGATTCTGCTTGATGAGGTAGTCGAAAGTCTTTGTCTCACTCTTCTGCAAACCGCTACCTTCACCCTGTGCCATTGCCTTGATGGTCATGGCTTCTTCGATGCTGATAGGCTCGCTATAAACAGTACTTGCATCTGTAGGTTCAGAACCGTCAGTTGTGTAGTAGATTTTAGCGTCTTCTGTCTGTGTGGAGAGTGCCACGTGCTCACCACGATAAAGTGCGGAACCCTTGGCGCGGGATGCGATAGGCGCAGCTGTAATAAGGGATGCTGCATCCATCACCTTCACCTTGGTCTGTGCTTTCACTTCACTCTCCTCTACGGAATATGCAATGGTCGTGAAGCCTGAAACTTGTCCAGTGAGAGAGAGGGTGGTCTGTCCTTCTTCATCGAGGGTAATCTCGAGGTTGCCCGCCTCATCAGAAGTCTGGTCGCCAGCCTTCATGTTCACAAACATTGGGTCGGACTTGATGGTCAGTTTCTTGCCATGAGCGGCTTCAACAGGTTGAGCAGCCACGAGCATTTCGAACGAAGTTCCGTCGTTAGCGATATTGACGGTCTCATCAACCTCAATCTTAGTCACAACAGGTGTCACGTCGAAACCTTGATGTTTGTCTGTTTCCATCGGAATGCCAGCATAACTCTTCACCGTCTTGCTGACAGTTAACGTGACATCGTCTGTAGAAAGCAGTTTGATTCCATCAGCAGGGATGAACTTCACGCGAGACACGTAAGTGATTTCAGAACCTTCTTCTGCAGCTTCTTCATCCAACCATTCAACCGTACCAGCCAATGGTTCACCGTTCTTGGTCACCACGAAGTTCTCAAGAACCAATGTTTCGGGCAACATGTATTTGTCGAAGGTCACTTCCACACCATTTTCGTCGGCCTTCACGTCAGCCACAGATGGCTGGATGTTCTGTGTCATAGCCACATTCACTTCAAGCTGTGGAGGCGGAACGGGGAGCCAATCAGAGTAGGTGGTTGTGTAACCCTCCTTCTCAAACTTCACTTGCCACAGACCTGCTGGAACATCCCAACGATACATACCATTCTCGTCGGTGAACAGTGGGTTCTCCTGAGCATACTCTTCCGCATTCCAAATCACGATGTTGTCATGCTTGTCGCCGAACTGATCTTCTACCGTTTCTTTATAGTAAGCAGTGGTGGTCACACCCTGCAAGCGGTTGGACGGAACAGCTTCATATACATAACCAGATGGGTCAATGGGCACATCGCAATCTGGATAGCCAGATTCGAAGGTGGCGTTAGTACCGCAACCTATATAAACACGCACATTGACTGGTACGATGCCGTCATACATGTTTCCAAAGGAACCATTGGCCACATAAACACTCTTCGTATCATTCCACTCCGCCTTCAGTTTGTTCCAACGACCATCGCCTGTCTTCACATAGAGGATAAGGTCATCACACATCGCATTGCCTGTCAATTTGATGGTGAAGGTGAAGCTGCGGTTATAAATATAATATGTATAACGATGCTGCTTCGTAGATGGGTTCTGGAAGTCGAACAGCATCTTGTAATTCTGGTTAATTTCCGGGTTGCTGTAGAACATGGTCACATTATCAACCTGGGCAGCTTGCTTGTCATACGTCACTTCCTTGGTCTCGGTCTGCATTTTGGTACCATCAGCAGTTGTGATGTGAGCATATATCTTGTGTTCAGATTTCACATCTTCTTCTACATCGTAGAGTTGAACTGTAGCGGCGTATGAACCGTTGGCCAATGCTGTGGTTTGACCCACCAGTACATCGTCATCATAGATGTCGATGATTGACTTACCAAAGGCAATACCACTAACAGGCACTGCATTGGATGCCACCACTGAAGGAACGTTGATGTTCAGTTCATTCGCTGTGAATGGCGCACTGCCGATAGGCTGAGTGATGGTGCGATTGTTATATTTGAAACGTATATAAGCACTGGGCGTGAAGTTGCCAGCTACTGTCGGAATGAAGCAGAAACGGATACGCTCCCGATAGTTAGCCAATGGAATGGTTACACGTGGAGCCTTTCCTGTTTCAGTTGCCACTTCGTAAGTGCCTAATGAGTTACCTATCATGACACTATTGTCCACCACCTTGCTCCGCTTTGGAAGGTCAATGATGAGTTCCACATCACTGATTCTGTTGGCAAAGGCATCTTTGAAATCGATACGGGCATTGAGTGTGAGGTAGTTACCGACAGTCACTTCCGACTTGTTCGCTGTGAACGCTGTACCAGATCCCGTGTAGTAAAGTTTCGTTTCGTCGAGGTTGGGTACAAAGCCATTGTTGATGAGGGTAATTCTACCCTTCGTCACCGTTGCCGTATTCTTCAGATAGTCAAATCTCTCAGCCAACCCCGTTTCTGGCAGTTGTGACAGTTCATTGACGGTGTTGAGGAGTGTGGTCTTCGCCATGGTGATGAGCGTATAGTTGCCATCGGCCAAGTTAACAGCTGTCCATGCGTTTTCATTGCCATTGTTGACATAATCCTCAGAAGCAATCAGATTGCCTTCGTTGTCGTAGAGCATACCCACTACACCCTTGGCGTTTTCATCCGAAGTTCTACCGTATGTAGCCATGATCTGACCATGTTCTACAATGGCAAACTGGGCTGTTGCCTTCTGATTGGCAATGGTAACCGTAGCCACGATAGGATTGAAGGCATCGGTGAGGCTGGTAGCTGTCACCTCTAATACATCCCCATCGTTCACAGGCTCCAACAAGACAATTTTGCCT
>JBGUMY010000128.1:0-20169 GCA_045117095.1 Bacteroidaceae bacterium
ATAGAGTGCGATGGATGTAGGGCGCACGGATGAAGGTCATGGGCAGATGTTCGCCGATGCCAGAAACGTGACCTGTCGCATTGAAACTTCCCAATTGTCGTCCGTAGGCATTGCGGCACACGTCAATGTCCATCGTGCAGAGTCCTTGACGGGGTTGCCCATCTTCCTCTTTGGCCAGCAGGATGAGTCCGGCGCAAGTGCCAAATACGGGCAGACCCTCGAGAATGGCTTGACGGATAGGGTGGAGGAGTCCCAGACTGCTGAGCAGGCGGACTTGGGTGGTCGATTCGCCACCAGGAATGATGAGCGCATCCTTCGGTTGTTGCCAGTCGCTCAACTGGCGCACCTCGAAAGTTTCCACACCCAGTTCCTGCAACATTTGTTCGTGCTCAATGAATGCCCCTTGCAGGGCTAATACTGCTACTCTCATTTCTCAACTTTCAATTTTCTAAAACTACGCCCAGCGCGTGGGCTGGTTACTTTCCGCGTTCTGCCATCAACAATTCGATTTCCTGTTCGTTGATGCCCACCATCGCTTCGCCGAGGTCTTCAGAAAGTTCTGCTAATAGTTTTGCGTCCTGATAGTTCGTGACGGCTTGCACGATGGCGGCAGCACGTTTCTGAGGATTGCCGCTCTTGAAGATGCCGCTACCTACGAACACACCCTCAGCGCCGAGCTGCATCATCAGGGCTGCATCGGCTGGGGTGGCAACACCACCTGCTGCGAAGTTGACAACGGGCAATTTGCCGTTCTCATGCACGAAGCGAACCAGCTCGTATGGTGCCTGTAACTGTTTGGCAGCCTCGAAGAGCTCATCTTCGCTCATGCTGACCAATCGGCGTATCTCGCTCTGCATCAGTCGCATGTGGCTGACTGCCTGCACCACGTCGCCTGTGCCTGGTTCGCCTTTGGTGCGAATCATCGTGGCTCCCTCAGCGATGCGTCGCAGTGCCTCACCCAAATTCTTGGCGCCACACACAAAGGGCACGTCGAACTTGGTCTTATCGATGTGGTAGATATTGTCGGCAGGACTGAGCACTTCGCTCTCGTCAATATAATCAATCTCGATGGCCTGCAAGATCTGTGCCTCAGCGATGTGTCCGATGCGGCACTTTGCCATCACGGGGATGCTGACAGCTTCCTGTATGCCATGAATCATTTTGGGGTCACTCATTCTGCTGACTCCCCCTGCTGCACGGATGTCGGCAGGAATCCTTTCCAATGCCATCACAGCGCATGCACCAGCCTCTTCGGCAATGCGGGCTTGTTCGGGGGTGGTCACGTCCATAATCACTCCGCCTTTGAGCATCTGAGCCAACTGGCGGTTCAAGTCTTGTCTGTTCTCTTTCATATTCATTTCTTTAATTTGTATTCGCTGGGTGAAAAACCCTTTTGTTTCTTGAAGAATCGGGAGAGATGTGCCTGAGAGGAGAAGCCCAACTGGTCGGCAATTTCTTTCAGTGGTTTGCTGGTAGTAGTCAGCAGCAGGGCAATCTCTGTGGTGATGCGCTCGTCGATGACGGATTTAGGGGAACGGTCAGCAATGCGTCGAGTCACCTGGCCAAGATAGCGCGGACTGACGTTGAGCTGTTCGGCATAGAAGGCCACATCGGCATAGCGGTTGAAATAGCGCTCCACCGCATTCAGAAACTGGTTGTAAAGTTCTTCGCTTCGGTTGTTTCCGTCAGCATAGTCGGCAGGCAATTGCTTTAGATAAGTGCGTGCATGGAGCATGGCATCATCCACATCTTCCCCATGGCTCAGGTAGAAAGCCACTGCTGATGCCAGTTGGTTGGCATGTCCATGTCGGCGAGGTCCAATGGGAAGGTTGGAGGGTTCGAGCACCACGGTACACATCGGTATCAAGAGTCGTTCGATGGCCTCATAGACCTTGTCGGAGACCAGTTGCTCACCTTTGGTCGATTTCAGCACTGGGGCGTAGACAATGTGCCGTGGTTGGTATTTCTTCAGCACATCGACCAGCGTCTCCACCACATCGATGCGGCGTATGAGTCCTATTTTCACCACATCGGGCTGCAAGTCATTGACGATGGCCTCCACCTGTTGACGAACTACCGAAGCAGGCAGGTCGTGAATCTCCTGAATACCCAATGTGTTCTGTACGGTGATGGAGGTGATGGCCGATGCCGCCATGCCTCCCAATGCGCTGATGAAGCGAATGTCGGCTTGCACACCCGAACCGCCCGTGCCGTCACTACCCGTTATGGTCAATATTACCTTACCCATTGTGTCTGTTGTCGCTTAAAACTAGGCGCAAAGTAACGTAAAATTGTCAAGATGACCAAATCGTGTTCCATTTATGATAAACGAAAGTGCAGTTTTGCCAAAAAGATTGGTGTGGTTACGATGAAAATGTGTATCTTTGCACATCTAATTACGTAATCATGAAGATCAGAAAAATTAGTTTATCAGTGGTGGCATGGGTCGTGTCGGCTCTTGCCATGACAACCATGGCCTGCACCAACATCATTGTGGGCAAGGCTGCCAGTGTAGATGGCAGTGTGTTTGTGAGTTATAATGCCGATTCATACGGCATGTTCGGCAATATCTATCATCATGTGGGAGGCATTCATGCCAAAGGCGAGATGCGCAAGGTGTATGACTGGGACTCGAACAAGTATCTGGGGGAGATTCCACAGGCGGAGCGTACCTACACCGTCGTTGGACAAATGAACGAACTTCAGGTGAGCATCACGGAGACCACCTTTGGCGGACGTGAGGAACTCTATGAGACGGATGGTAAGCAACTTGGCTCGCCTGAACTCCCGACAGGTATCGACTATGGTTCACTTATTTATATCGCCTTGGAGCGTTCCACCTCGGCTCGTAACGCTATCAGCATCATGACCTCGTTGGTGGAGGCTTATGGGTATTGCTCGGAGGGTGAAACCTTTTCCATTTGCGACAAGAACGAGGCGTGGATTCTGGAGATGATAGGCAAGGGTGTCGGTGAGAAGGGTGCTGTGTGGGCTGCTGTCCGCATTCCTGATGATTGTGTCTCTGCCCATGCCAACCAGAGCCGCATCACCCGTCTGAGCAAGTATGACAAGAAGCAGGTCCTCTATTCTAAGGATGTCATCACCTTCGCTCGCAAGAAGGGTTACTTCACAGGCAAGGACGCTGAATTCTCCTTCCGTGATGCCTATGCTCCCAACGATTTCGGTGCTGTGCGTTATTGCGAGGCTCGTGTGTGGAGCATCTTGAATCGCCTTTGTGATGGGATGGACAAGTACATCGAGTATGCCAAGGGTAACGACCTGAAGGGCGAGATGCCTCTCTATCTAAAGCCTAATCGCAAACTGACAGTGAGGGATGTGATGAACGGTATGCGTGACCACTATGAGGATACACCTTTCGACATCCGCGACGAGCTTGGTGCTGGTCCTTACAATATGCCTTATCGTCCTACGCCTCTGTCGTGGGAGAGTGAGGGCAAGAAATATTTCAATGAGCGTCCCGTATCGACCCAGCAGACAGCTTTCTCGTTTGTAGGTCAGATGCGTGCCCAATACCCCGACCCCATCGGTGGCATTGTGTGGGTGACGAATGATGACCCCAACATGGCTCCCTATGTGCCGCTGAACTGCTGCATCACGGAAATGCCCAAATGTTTCCGTCGCATAGAAGGTGAACAAGATGATGTCCACTTCTCGTGGGAGAGCGCTTTCTGGGTACAGAATGCTGTGAGCAACTTGGTCTATCCTTACTATGAGAAAATGTTCCCCGATGTGTTGAAGCAGCGTGAGGAGATGGAGGAGGGTGTCGAACAGCCGAGCATGGAAGAATATCCCCTCGAACTGCTCAAGGAACAGGGTCACGATGCTCTCGTCAAGTATCAGACTGATGCATCGCTTATCCGTTCCAACATGATGCTGGCGGCATGGACGCACCTCTTCGAATATCTGATGGTGAAGCATCTTGATATGGCGGTAAAGAAGACCGCCGAAGATGACCCATTACTCATCAACTTCCTGAAGACCGAGCATGGATTCGCCCAACCGCCTGTACGACCAGGTTATCCTGAGGCGTATCGCAAGGAAATCATCAAGGAAGTGGGAGATAAATATTTGATGAAATAGCCTATAAATTCCACCAACTAACTTAGATGAGAAACAGTCTTTTACCTTTACTGATTGTCGTGCTGGCATTGGCATCGTGTCCTTCATCGCTAAAGGCACAATACATCGAACAGCATGAGAGGGAAGCTGTGGAAAACGCCCCTCTGAGCGCGTATGCTGCCCACAAGTGTGAACTGTTCAACTTCTATTGGAAGTTTCAGCAGGGAAATCCTGAAGGAGCAGAACGTGCTGATTATGATGACAGTACGTGGCGAATTCTCGATTTGCCGCACGACTATCAGTTTGAGCAGCCTTGGGATGCGAAGGAAGACCCGGGAAGAGGATTCAAGCGGATGTGTGAAGGTTGGTATCGTAAGGTGTTTACCCTGCCCGAGACGTTGAAAGGCCGTCGCATTGTGTTGGACTTCGAGGGCGTGATGTATGTTTGCGATGTCTATGTAAATGGCAAGTTGGTGGCAAGTCATGAGTATGGCTACACAGGCTTTGAGGCTGACATCTCTAAGGTGGTCAATTATGGTGGCGAGAATGTGGTGGCAGTCTATTCAAACACAGGACCCAAGAATGGAAGCCGTTGGTACACAGGTGGTGGTATCTACCGAAATGTGTGGCTGAGAGTGGGCAATGACACGAGGATTGCAAGGCATGGATTGTATGTGGAGACCCGCCCCTCACCCTCCTTTCAAGGAGGAAGTAGTATCTATGCTCATGAGAAAACAAACGAACAAGGCAATCAATCCCTTTCTGCAAGGATGGCAGAAGAAGGAGTTTGGTATGTCCTTGCCCAGATACAAGTGGAACGGTGGCAGAAGCATAATATTAATATATGTACGCGAGTGAAGGATCCATCTGGCAAGGTGGTGGCATCAGCAGAATGCGGTATGCCCGACCACACCACCCAAAACAACACCGAGGTGATGATGCCTCCGATGGAGGTAAAGAACCCCCTTCTGTGGAATTTGGATTCCCCAACTCTCTATACCCTTGAGGCCCTGTTGATGGAGGATGGCATCGTCATTGACTCGGTGGCAGACCAATTCGGCTTCCGTACCATTGAATACGGCCCCGATTTCGGTTTCAAACTCAATAGTAAGAAAGTGTTCCTCACTGGCATTGCCAACCATCATGACCTTGGTGCCGTTGGTGTGGCAGCGTTTCCTGATGCTATTGAGCGCCAACTGCGCCAACTGAAAGCCTTTGGCTTCAATGCCATCCGATGCTCGCACAATCCTTACAGCGAAGACCTCTACCGCATCTGTGACCGCATGGGTCTCTTGGTGGTAGATGAACTCATCGACAAGTGGTCGGACAAGGACTATTGGGGAGGACGCAAACCGTTCATGCAGATATGGCCTAACCTCATACAGGAGTGGGTGAAGCGTGACCGAAACCATCCGTCTGTAGTGCTTTGGAGTCTTGGCAATGAGTTGCAGACCAACTCCAATTGGTATGGTTATCAGACCGATGACTGGGGCATCACGACCTATCGCATCTTCGACCAGATGGTGAAGCGCTATGATAAGACACGTCCTACGACGGTGGCAATGTTTCCAGCTCGTGCAGGCGCTCAGCGCAATACGCCTGATTTCAAGACATACCTCGTACCACCCGAACTGGCTTGTGTGACTGAGGTGGCATCGTTTAACTATCAGTGGGACGCCTATCATGGTTATTATGATTATAAACCCGACCTTATCCTTTTCCAGAGCGAAGCGGTGACCAACCAGTTGCAGCAGCCCTACTATGGTATGGATCGTCAGCGTGGTGTGGGACTCTGTTGGTGGGGTGCTATCGAATATTGGGGAGAGTCGAGCGGCTGGCCTAAGAAGGGTTGGAACTATTCCTTCTTCAGTCATACGCTTCGACCTTATCCGCAGGCTTATCTCATCAAGTCTTGCATCCAACCTGACGAGCCAGTCGTGTGTATTGGTGTGGTGGATGGCGAAGGTGAAAGCCTCGAATGGAACGACATCAGGGTAGGACAGCAGCACATCAACCAGAATTGGAATCAGCCTGAAGGTTCCCATCCCAATGTCTTCACCTATACCAATGCTGATGAGGTGGAACTCATCTATAATGGACGTTCTTTGGGTGTTCAGAAGAATGATACGACCGACATTGCCAAACGCAACATTATCCTGTGGTCGGGCATCGACTATGGCAAGGGTGGCAAACTCACCGCTATTGCCCGAACGAAGAGTCAGGAGGTGGCTCGTCATGAGATAGAAACGACAGGAAAGGCTGTGGCGCTGAAAATAGAGACCGATTCTCTCTCTACCTCTTGCTCCTCGCCCCTTGCCTCTCTAAAATACCTGAATATCTATGCGGTTGATGCCAAGGGTAGGGTGGTGCCCGATGCCACTGACGAGGTGAGTGTGAAGGTGGATGGTGCGGCAACATTCCTTGCGCTTGATAATGGTGACCATTATACCAATGACCTCTTCCGGGATGTGACCACCAAGAAGATGCAGACGGGCTATATGCAATGCATCGTGCGTGGCAAACGGGATGCTGGCAAGGTCACGTTGACTGTCACTTCTCCTACGCTGAAAGCTGCCAAGCTGGTATGGCAAACGAAGTGACGGGAGCTATATGATTGTTAGAACAAATTATTTTCTACCGGAGTTTGCACAAGTCGGAAGGTCTTCGTACCTTTGCACTCAGAACACAAAACATTGACGAAATGGAGAATTATATTGTTTCGGCCAGAAAATACCGTCCCATGACGTTCGACACCGTGGTGGGACAAGGGGCGCTGACAGTGACGCTGAAGAATGCCATTCAGAGTGGACGCTTGGCGCATGCCTATCTCTTCTGCGGTCCTCGTGGCGTGGGTAAGACAACCTGTGCCCGTATCTTTGCAAAGACCATCAACTGTCTCAATCCTCAACCGAATGGCGAGGCTTGTGGTGAGTGTGAGTCGTGCAAAGCATTCAATGAGGGACGTTCGTACAACATCCATGAATTGGATGCCGCTTCGAACAACTCGGTGGAGGACATCCGAGTGCTTATCGAGCAGGTACGGATTCCGCCTCAGATCGGTAAGTACAAGGTGTTCATCATCGACGAGGTTCACATGCTCTCACAGGCAGCGTTCAATGCCTTCCTGAAGACTTTGGAGGAACCACCTCACCATGCCATCTTCATCCTTGCCACGACGGAGAAGCACAAGATTCTGCCGACCATCATGAGCCGTTGTCAGATTTATGACTTCAAGCGCATGGGAGTGAATGACATTGTGGGACATCTGAAGAATGTGGCGGAGAAGGAGAATATCAAGGTGGAGGATGCAGCGCTGAACATCATTGCCCAGAAGGCAGATGGTGGTATGCGTGATGCTTTGAGCATTTTCGACCAAGTCGCATCGTTCTGTGGTGGCAACATCACCTATCAGCAGACCATCGAGAACCTGAATGTGCTGGATTCTGATTATTATTTCCGTCTGACGGATTACTGTTTGGAGGGAAAAATCACGGAGTGCATGCTGACGTTGAACGAGATTCTGTCGAAGGGTTTTGAGGGACAATATTTCATCACTGGAATGTCGAGTCACCTGCGCAACCTCTTGGTGAGCCAAGACGCACAGACGGTGGAGCTGATTGAAGCCAGTGAGGAGGTGCGAACCAAATACAAGGAACAGGCACAGCGTTGCAAGCCGAAGTTCCTCTTTCGAGCCATGAAACTGGCCAACAACTGCGATCTGAACTACAAGCAGAGTCAGAACAAGCGGCTGCTCATCGAATTGACCCTCATCGAGATGGCGCAACTCTCCTCCGATGACGGGGACTCTTCTGGGCTTGGCCCTACGAAGATACTGAAACCCATATTCCAAGCATTGCGTGTTCCACAACCCACGAAGGTTGAGGATTCACCCAATGTGGCCTCCCAACCTTCTCAGGGAGAGCCTGTACGTGCAGTTCAACCATCACAACCAACACCTCCATCCCCTTCCACATCCAAAGTGGTGTCTGCTCCCCTTGTTCGGGGTGTAGGTGGCTTCCGTAGTTTCTCCATCAAAAAGACGGCACAGGAGGCTGAAAGTACTCAGCAGAAGCAGACGCCGACGATGCAGACAGAGCAGGCGTTGTATGAGAATCAGCCTGTCGATAACATCAACCTGACGGTGGCATGGCGCGAGTTTGCCGTGAATCTACCTCAGGAGGACATTGCCTTCTCCCATCGCATGAACAACATGGAGCCGATGATACAGGAGGATGGTGTGACCTTCTTGGTGATTGCCGACAACGAGTCTGTGCAGAACGAACTGCTCAAAATGAAACCACGCATAGAGCAATATCTGCACCAGCGTCTGAGGAATGGACAGCTGAACATGATGGTGCGTCTGCGTGAGGTGACTGACAAACGCCGCATCTACAGCCGTGTGGAGCAACTGAACATGATGCTCCAGCAGAGTGAGGCATTACGTAAACTGAAAGAGGAATTTCAATTGGAACTGAAATAATGGGCAAAGGAAAATTAGCGAAATTTGCGGAGATGGCAGAGAACCCGTTGGTGGTGGAGTGCCCTTTCTATCTCCTGCAGCAGGAAGGCTTTCCGTTGAAAGGGAAGTGGCACGAGGATTTTTTCCAGAATGACAATCCCATCGTACTCGAACTCGGTTGTGGACGTGGTGAATACACCATAGGGCTGGCTCGGCGCTTCCCCAATAAGAACTTCATTGGCGTTGACATCAAGGGAGCCCGCATGTGGCATGGAGCCAAGACTGCGCTGGACGAAGGCATGAAGAACGTGGCGTTTCTGCGCACCAACATCGAGTGCATCGCTGGCTTCTTTGCCAAGGATGAGGTGGCGGAACTTTGGCTTACCTTCTCCGACCCTCAGATGAAGAAAGCCACCAAGCGCCTTACCTCCACCTACTTCATGAAGCGTTACCGTCACTTCCTCATTGATGGTGGTATCATTCACGTGAAGACCGATTCCAATTTCCTCGCTACTTATACGAAATATATGATGGAGAAGAACGGACTTCCGATGGAGCAATGCACATTTGATCTCTATGCTGAAAAGGACGTGGATTCCTCTCTTACCGACATTCGCACCTACTACGAAAATATGTGGCTTGAGCGTGGCATCCCCATCAAATATCTTCAGTTCCACCTGCTCCAACAAGGAACGCTCGAAGAACCCGACATTGAAATACCCGTTGATGGCTACCGCTCTTACAATCATCAAGTGGTCAGCACCAAGAAGACGGGTAAATAAAATATTGTAAATAGTAAATAGCAAAATTGTTAATAAATAGATGACTATATATCCCAAACTTATACACGATGCCCTTGCTACCGTTCGTTATCCAGGCAATGGCAAGAGCATCATGGAGAATGAGATGCTGGAGGATGACCTCCGTATCGATGGCATGAAGATCAGCTTCTCGCTCATCTTCGAGAAGGAGACCGACCCATTCAAGAAATCAGTGGTGAAAGCAGCTGAGGCTGCTATCAAGACCTTTGTTCATCCCGATGTGGAAGTGACCATCGGCACAAAGGCAAAGACTGCGCTGCCTCCCGAACCTGATAAACTTCTTCCAGGTGTGAAAAACATCATCGCTGTCAGTAGTGGAAAGGGGGGGGTAGGCAAATCGACCGTCACCGCCAACCTTGCCATAGGTTTGGCCAAGCTCGGTTATCGTGTAGGCTTGCTTGATACCGACATCTTTGGCCCCTCAATGCCCAAGATGTTTGGTGTGGAGGAAGAACGTCCATACGCCGTGCAAGTGGATGGCCGCGACCTCATCGTGCCCATCGAGAAGTATGGTGTCAAACTTCTCTCCATCGGCTTCTTTGTCAATCCCGACCAAGCAACACTTTGGCGTGGTGGTATGGCGTCGAACGCTCTTAAGCAGCTTATCACTGAAGCCCAATGGGGCGACCTTGACTATTTCATCCTCGATACCCCTCCAGGCACCAGCGATATCCACTTGACGCTTATCCAGACCCTTGGTATCACAGGTGCCATCATCGTCTCTACACCCCAGCAAGTGGCGTTGGCTGATGCACGCAAGGGCATCAACATGTACATGAACGACAAGGTGAACGTGCCCATTCTCGGCCTTGTGGAGAACATGGCTTGGTTCACGCCAGCCGAACTTCCAGAGAACCGCTACTACATCTTCGGCAAGGAGGGTTGCAAGCAGTTGGCAGAAGAGTTGAACGTGCCACTCTTGGCGCAGATTCCCCTCATCCAGTCCGTCTGCGAGACAGGCGACAAGGGCGAACCCGCCGTGCTCAGTCCTGCTTCTCCCGAAGGGGTTGCCTTTATGAGTCTCGCTGCCAAAGTGGTCACACAGGTGGACAAACGCAACATCGAGATGGCGCCCACCCAACGTGTCGAAGTCAAAAAGAATTAACTCAACTTTGATGCTAAACAACGGATTGGATTGTTTTTGATGCTCCATGTTCTTCCTCCCGAAAGTGAGGGTATTCCCTCGCCTCAGCAGTTCACCTATCCCTTTTGCTACCAGCCGCATCCTTTGTGTCAGATAGCGGCGAAGGAAGTGATAGCGCATTGCTACGCCACCCCTGATATGGTGCCGACCGAAGGGAAGATGTTCGGTGTGCTCATTGTGGAGCAGGACGGACGGCGTTATTACCTTCGTGCCTTCTCAGGCATCTATAACGGCTCCTACCATCATGAGGGCTTTGTGCCTCCCATCTGCGACCTGCAGCACGGCTATTTCAGTGAGGAGGAACAGCGTATCGTCGCCCTGACCCACCAAATTGATGCGACCACCGACGAGACCGAGCGCATCCAGCTTAAAGCTTTGCGGAAGGAGAAATCCAACGCCCTGCAGATGTGGACATACCATCAGTTCCGTATGCGGAATGCCCGTCAAGAGGAGAAAGATCTCATCGAGATATTCGCCAAGGTGAAATCACCCTTCTCTGAGGAGGAATACATCGACTATAAGGAGGGACGCACGCCCACCAAACCCCAACCCAAGATTGGTATTCCTCCTGGCGGAACAGGCGAATGTTGTGCGCCCAAACTCTTGCAATACGCCTATCTCCACCATCTCAAACCTCTTTGTATGGCAGAGTTCTGGGTGGGACCCTCGAAGCGGAACGAGATGCGCATCGAAGGCAACTTCTACCCTTCCTGCCAACACAAGTGTTTTCCGTTGCTCAACTACATGATGCAGGGACTCGATGTGGAAGACAATCCTCTCATGGCACGCAGCAAGGAGAAGCTCAAGCAGGTGCGCTTCCTCTACGAAGATGATGACATTCTCATCGTCAGCAAGCCCGCAGGCCTCCTCTCCATCCCCAACCGCGACCACAAGGAGAAGTCCTTGAGTGCCTATCTCCATCGCCTCAATCCTGACTACCGCCTCATGCATCGCCTCGATATGGACACTTCTGGGCTCATGCTCGTGGCGAAGAACCCCAACGCCACCAAGTCGCTCCAAGCACAGTTCGAGCGCCACGACATCAAGAAGAAGTACGTCGCCATCCTCGACAACCCAGTCATCGAGAACGGAACAACCCGGATGGCTCTCCCCTCCACAGGACAAAAAGGATCTATTAACCTTCCCCTTTCTCGCAATCCATTTGATGCTCCCCGTCAAGTGGTCAACTACAGTGTGGGCAAGCCTGCCATCACACATTATGTCTTCACTGGGGAGAATCGCGTCGAACTCTATCCAGAGACAGGTCGCACCCATCAGCTCCGTATCCATTGTGCCCATCCCGACGGTCTCGGACGTCCCATCAAGGGTGACATCCTCTATGGTACCCGTGCTGACCGTCTCTATCTCCACGCCGAACAAATAAAATTCATCCATCCGCGTACTGGCGAATGGATGACCTTCGAAGACAAAGCTTTCTGAGAGATTTTTCTCACACAAAAACCTGTATCAGTATTAAGTCACTGCAAATCTTTGAGTGGTTACAGTCCTAAGTCTTGTTTAATGGCATCCACCTTGGCCTTAGCGTCGGCTGTAGCAGATGGATAGCACTTCGGACATTCCATCTCGCCCTTCACCTCCACATAGAACTTGATCTTGGGCTCAGTACCAGAAGGACGGACGCTAATCTTGGTGCCGTCGGCTGTGAACCACTGGAGGACGTTGCTGGTAGCTGGCATATCGATGGTGCTCTCCTTGCCATTTTCCACCATCTTGAGGGTCTTGTAGTCCTTGACGCATACCACAGGGCTGCCACCAAGTGATGTGGGAGGAGTCTGGCGGAAATCTTCCATCATCTGCTTGATCTCATCTGCGCCGCTCTTGCCAGGCTTGGTCACAGAGATGGCATTCTGGTAAGCGAAGCCGTAGTCGAGGTAAATCTTCATGAGCAGGTCGTAGAGCGTCATGCCGTTGTCCTTCGCCCATGCAGCAATCTCGCAGAGCAGACAGATAGAGGCTGGACTATCCTTGTCGCGCACCTTGTCAAATGGCAGATAACCGAAGGATTCCTCACCACCACCGATATACTTCTTCACGCCTTCAGAGAGCTTGATTTCGCGGGCAATCCACTTGAAGCCTGTATAGACATCGCGAATTTCGACATTGTTGCGCTTGGCAATCTCGGCGATGGTTTCGGTGGTCACGATGGTCTTCACCATGAACTCGTTGCCCTTCAGCTGCCCGAGTTTCTTCTTGTTCTCAATAATATAATAGGAGAGCATGAGTGCGGTCTGGTTACCGTTGAGGATGCACCATTCGCCTTTGGGATCTCGGCACACCACAGCGAGACGGTCAGCATCGGGGTCAGAAGCCAGCACGAGGTCAGCATTGAGCTTGGTGCCCAACTGCATGCCTAAGGTCATGGCCTCGGAGTTCTCGGGGTTAGGAGAAACGACGGTTGGGAAGTTTCCGTCGATAACCATCTGCTCCTTCACCACGTTGATGTTCTGGAAGCCCCAAGTGCGCAGAGCGGCAGGGATGATGACACGGCCTGTGCCATGCAATGGAGAATAGACGATGCAGAGGTCTTTCTGGCGGTTGATGACTTCCTGGTCAACGAGTGCCTCATGCACAGCGTTAAGGTAGTCGATGTCCATCTCGCCACCGATAATCTGGATGAGGTCGTTATTAGGTGTGAACTTCACCTGGTCGATGGTCACCTTGTTCACTTCGTCGATGATGCCCGTGTCATGTGGAGCCAGCACCTGTGCGCCATCGTCCCAGTAAGCCTTATAGCCGTTGTACTCGCGTGGATTGTGGCTGGCGGTGATGTTCACACCGGCCTGTGCACCGAGTTGACGGATGGCGAAAGAAATCTCAGGTGTAGGACGGAGGCTCTCGAAAAGATAAGCCTTGATGCCGTTGGCAGAGAAGATGTCAGCCACGGTCTCAGCGAAGAGACGCGAGTTGTTGCGGCAATCGTGACCCACCACCACGCTGATGTCCTTCTTACCGGCAAATGCCTTGTTGATGTAGTTGGCAAAGCCCTGAGTGGCCATGCCCACGAGGTACTTGTACATGCGGTTGGTGCCGGCACCCATGATGCCACGCAGGCCACCCGTTCCAAACTCGAGGTTCTGGTAGAATGCATCGATGAGGGCTGTCTTGTCCTCATTCTCCAACATCGCTTTCACTTCCGCCTGAGTCTCGGCGTCAAACGCTGGCGAGAGCCACTTCTGGGCCTCAGCCGTACACTGCTTAATTAATTCTTGATCCATAATTATATTTGTTTATTGATGAAGGATAAAACATTTCGGCTACAAAGGTACGATTAAGTGAGAGAAAAACCAAATAAAAAACAAATTTTATTTGGGTTTTCCGAACGTGAGTACCTTCGAGGGCATCTCAACGGTACGATTAAGTGAGAGAAAAACCAAATTCATTTGCGTCTTTGTGAGAAAATGTCTAACTTTGTCGCCCAAATGAAGTTCATGTCCTTTTGCACTTGTTTGTTGGGGTGTATGCTGCACCTGCAGGGATGCTCATTGGGAGTACCCCTCCATGAGTTGCTGGGGATGGAACGTGTTAACAATGAAAATATGGAAGAAAAGACGTATCAGTACAAGTATCCGCATCCCAGTGTGACGACGGATTGTGTTATTTTCGGATTTGACGGCAAGGCAGTGAATGTGTTGCTTATTGAGCGAGGTGGTGAACCTTGTAAAGGCTGTTGGGCATTCCCAGGTGGATTCTTGGAGATGGACGAATCGGCTGAGGAGGGTGCCAGACGTGAGTTGATGGAAGAGACGGGGCTGACAACGGCGATGGTCAGGCAGTTCCATGCGTTCTCGGCTCCTGACAGAGACCCTCGTGAACGGGTGCTGACCATTGCTTACTATTCAGTGATTAGGTTGAGTGAGGTGAAGGGAATGGACGATGCGAAGCAGGCGAAGTGGTTTCCTTTGAGCGCTGTGCCAAAGCAGTTGGCGTTTGACCATGCTGAGATGTTGCGTGTGGCGAAGGAGGAAATCAGTAAAGAAATCCGTTTGCAGACGCAGGTCTGGCAGGAGATGACGAAAGATTTCACGAAGGAGGAAGTGGCGAAGATTGAAAAGGAGTTAATGTAGTCGGAGTGGAAAGCCGACGCTAATTTCGGTGAAGTCAGCTTTGGTGAGATGGGCATTGATGTTGATGCCCACATGCATATCGTTCCATTTGGGAATGGAATAATGTAGCCCTATTTGTTCGTAATAGGGCTTTTCTATTTCCTTGGCATGAAGCCCCATGTGTCGATAGAGATAGATGCCTAACGACATGGCAAGGGAGAGGTTGTGGTAATACACGGTGTGGCGTGCTGCTAATCCGACCGACCAAGGGGAGAGGGTGCTGGTGCCATGGGTTAGTTGTTGTTCACGTTCTATATCACGGACATGACGATAATAGGTGCCATAAAACACGTCGGCACCGATGCCCGAAGCCCAACGGCGAGCGTATCGTCGCATGAGGGAGGCTTTGAGTGAGAAGGCAGGATAGAGCTTGAAATGCTCCGTGCGGTAGTCGGACTCTTCTGGGTCGGTGTGGAACTGAGTGACCTGCCAGTCTTCCAAAAGGGTCTTGGCACCCAATCCTGCAGCGATGTCGACATACCAGAAACCCTTCCATGTTTTTTGACTGCCATGATAGTTTTGCTGTTGGGCAAGGATGGTTTGATGGGCAGGTGCATAGACGATACCAAGCATGGGACCCCATGTGTTTTCACCCTTATTGGGTCGATAGAGTGCGCCGTTACTGTGATGGTGATACTCGATGCCAGCCGTTACAGCCCATTCTGGTGTGAAGAAATAGGAGAGGGTGGCTGCTGCTCCAAAGAAGATGGTTGCGTAGGAACCGATCAACTCGTTGTCGATGGCGTCTTGCCGATTGTATTTGTGGGTATTGAAGCCCAAACCCATTCTGAAGATGTAGGCAGCTTCCCAATGGCGAGTGCGTAGCAAGGGGCGTGAGAAGGCACCATAGACGGAAAGGGCATTACCTAACACTGACATATAGTCCACTTCTAATGCTTTGCCCCAGTCTGGTGAAGGGTAGCGATGCATGGTCACACCATGATTGAAGTCGTAGGTCACACCCACACTCAAGGTTGGGTAGCCATAGTCAGCAGCAAAGGCATCGCTGTCGGCAGGAAGGGCTGTGTGCGTCAGCTCTGCAGCGAGGGTATAGACCTGTTTCCCCTGAATCCATTGGCGTGTATACTTATCCATGATCATTTGTCGTCCAGGGGTGAAACGCATCATGCCACCCCATCGCCCTCCGATAGGACATTGGGTACTGTCTTTCTCCATGTTGTCAGACTCAGTAGGGGATGCATAGCTCTTGACGGTCATCAAACTACTGATGGCCGCCATGATGAGCAGACGAAGCAACTTGTCTTTCCTGTTTTTTCCCATGTCTCTATGACTCAAATGCCCTTTCGGCTTGCAAAGATAGTGGGATTTTATGACAATACAGCACTTTTTGGACGGAAAACCTCGAATAGGTCAGAAGAAAGTCATACCTTTGTACCCGATTTCAATATAGTTAGAAAGAATGGATAGGAAAGAGATAGCAGCAGCGGTCGAGAAGTATCTGATGGAGAAGGGCTTGGAGCAGATGGATTTGAAGGCCGCCATGTTTGATATGGACGGGGTGCTGTTCGACTCGATGAAGAACCATGCCCGTTGCTGGCACGAGACGATGGCGCATTTCGGTTTAGATTTGCTTGAATGGGAGGCATATATGCATGAAGGACGCACAGGTGCTGGCACCATCAATTTGGTCTCCCTGCGTCAGCGTGGATATGAGGCCACAGAGGAGGAGATACACAATATATATAAATATAAGAGCGAACTGTTCAATCAGTGTCCCAAGGCCGAACGGATGCCAGGGGCTTATGAGTTGCTGGTGAAGGTGAAAGCGAGTGGGGTAGTGCCGATGGTCGTGACAGGTAGTGGCCAGGTGACGTTGCTCGACCGATTGAATAGAAATTTTCCAAACATCTTCAAGAAGGAACTGATGGTGACGGCTTTCGATGTGCAGTATGGAAAGCCCAATCCTGAACCCTATCTGATGGGAATGGAGAAATATGCTCAGGCTCTCTCCCCTGCCTCTTCCCAATCTTTCATTGTCATAGAGAATGCTCCGCTGGGTGTTCAGGCTGGTGTGGCGGCAGGGGTGTTCACGATTGCTGTGAACACAGGGCCACTGCCTGATGAAGCGCTGCTCAGTCAGGGTGCCAACCTCTTATTCCATTCGATGCAGGAACTGTGTGACGAGTGGGAAAAGGTTTATGAAGCGTTGAAGAATTGATGTTCAGGGCTTTCTCATGATTCCGTTGATGATGCGGCCGTTGAAGTGACGGCGAGCAGAGAAGAAACGGTCGTAATTCGTATAGGTGTCGATGCCTGAAACATGGATGTTCTCAGGATTGACACCTTTTTCGATGAGTTGGAGACGGTTGCACTCCCAAAGGTCGATGTGCCACTTAGACCCACTCCCCAGCTTTCCTCCGTCATGGGAAGAGGGTTCATGTGGGGTGTCGGGATTCATCAATGGGTATTTTTGAGCGAGTTTCTCCATGGGGAATCCTGCCTCAGCGAAGAGGTCATAGACTTCGTCGCCTACCTCGAAACTTTCAGGACCGATGCCAGGACCAATGATGGCATGAAGGTTCTCGGGCTGAGTGCCGTAGGTGTCTTTGAGCACGTCGATGTTGCTTTCAACGATGCGTTTCTGTGTGCCCTTCCATCCAGCATGGACAGCAGAGACAATCTGAGTGGTGTCATCCCAAAGGAGAACAGGGATGCAATCGGCTGTACGTACGCAGATGCAGACGTTGGCAAGGTTGGTGGAGAGGGCATCGACACCATCGAGGGTGAGTGCCTGTTCAAGTGGATTCTTGTTCAGGAACTCTTCATCGATGATGATGGTTTGGGTCTCATGCGTCTGATGGAGTGGCATGAGGAGTCGAGGAATGTCGATAGAAACACCGCCATCTCGTGTGGTGGAGAAGGCGGTGATGTTTTGTGGGGTATCGTAGATTAACATGAATGGACACTATAGTTTTTATTCTTCATACTCAAAATCTTCGAGGTCTTCGATTTCGTCTTCGTCCAGGTACTCGATGTCCTCGTCTTCAGGGATGTCCTCATCGCCCCAGCCCTCATCATCGTCTTCAGCAATGTCGTCCATATAGGCGAAGGTTTTGGCACTGTGGATAAGGGACTCTTGGGTGTTGATGGCAGCGATTTTGTTGCTTTCGCTGTTCATCTCGCGCCAGAGGATGTCCTTGAGTTCTTGCAGACCTTGCTGCGCCACAGAGCTGATGAAGACAACGGGAATGTCATCAGGCAGTCCTTCCTTGAGCATCTCTTTCAGTTCTTCGTCTTGACCAAGCAGGTCGCACTTGGTGATGGCCAACACACGTCCTTTGTTGAGGAGGTCGGGGTTGAACTGTGCCAATTCGTTCAGCAGCACGTCATATTCGTGACGGATGTCTTCTGTGTCGGCAGGAACCATGAAGAGCAGCAAGGAGTTGCGTTCGATGTGGCGCAGGAACCGAAGTCCCAATCCACGTCCCTCGCTGGCTCCCTCGATGATGCCAGGAATGTCGGCGATGACGAACGAACGTTCATCACGGTAAGACACGATGCCCAAAGAGGGTTCGAGGGTGGTGAAGGGATAGTTGTCAATCTTCGGTTTGGCTGACGAGATAGCATTGACGAGGGTGGATTTGCCTGCATTGGGGAATCCCACGAGCCCCACATCGGCCAGCAGCTTCAGTTCGAGAATGAAGGAGCGTTCCTGCATGGGTTCACCAGGTTGTGCATAACGGGGTGCTTTGTTGGTGGCAGTGGCAAAATTGAAATTACCCAATCCACCACGACCTCCCTTCAAGATGATGACCTCCTGCTCGTGTTCCGTCACGTCGCAAATGTACTCACCCGTCTCTGCATCATACACTGCTGTGCCACATGGCACTTCGATGTAGGCGTTGGCTCCTTGCTTGCCCGTTGATTTGTTTTTCGACCCATTGCCACCATGTTCCGCCTGGATGTGACGGTCATAACGCAGATGGAGCAATGTCCAGTAGTTGCGGTTGCCACGCAGAATCACGTGACCACCACGACCACCATTGCCTCCGTCGGGACCACCTTTCGGCAGATACTTCGCACGGTGCATGTGGGTGGAACCACGTCCACCACGACCTGAGCGGCAATAGATTTTGACGTAATCAATGAAGTTGGAATCCATTACTTAAGTGTGTCGAGGAAAGCGAAAATCTCACCGACCATCACGTCCTTGGAACCCTTCCATGTGAAGGTGTTGCGGATGCCCTCCTGTTCAAACCACTTGGAGAGAGGTTCGGTCTGCTTGTGATAGACTTCGAAACGCTTTTTGATGGTCTCCTCGTTGTCATCGGCACGACCTTGTTCCTTGGCACGCTTCAGCAGACGGGCAAGAAGTGTCTCTTCGTCAACGATGAGTTCAATCATGACGCCCATGTCGTGTTTGCGTTCAGCGAGCATCTTCTTGAGTGCCTCAGCCTGAGCGATGGTGCGTGGGAATCCGTCGAAGATGACGCCCTTACCTGCTGGCAGTGCGTCGTAAGTCTTGGCGAGGATGTCAATCATCAGTTCGTCAGGGATCAGCTGACCATTGTCGATGTATCCTTTGGCAATCTTGCCGAGTTCTGTACCATTTTTGATTTCACTGCGGAGCACATCACCCGTAGAGATGTGTCCCATGCCGTAGCGTTCGACGATTTCGTCGCTGTAGGTGCCTTTACCTGAACCGGGGGCACCAAAGATGATGATATTCTTCATTTTTGTGTTATGGTAATTGATTGTTTAGTGATTTGATTGTTTCGTTATTGGGTGGGTATCAACTTTCCTTCACCACATAGATGCTTTTGTAGTTGCGGCCAATGCCATCGTAGTCGAGGCCATAGCCCACGATGAACTCGTTGGGGATTTCCATGGCGCAGTACTTGATGTCGAGTGGCACTTTCAGTTTGCCGGGTTTCATAAGCAGAGTGGCAATCTCCACAGTCTTGGCTCCTTTCGATTGGAGCATCGGGATGAGGCTGGCCATCGTGGTACCTGTGTCGATGATGTCTTCGATGATGAGGACATCCCGATTCTCGATGCTGATGGAGAGTCCGATGAGTTCCTTCACATGTCCCGTTGTATCCATTCCATCATAGGAGGAATATCTGGTGAACTGGATTTCGTGGTCGAAATTGAGACAGCGCACCAAGTCGGCTGCAAACATGAATGCACCATTCAGGATGACGATGAGAATGGGATTTCTTCCCTTGTAGTCTGCATTGAGTTTTTCAGCCAATGCAGTTACTCGTTTTGCGATTTGTTCATGGTGAATGAACGGGTCGAATTGTTTGTCTTTTATTGTAATCATTGAGTTGGTTGTGAACGTTGAATTTGATGCGAAGTTACACAAAAAATCCCTATTTGAGGGTAAAATGGGGAAGAATAACGTGAAAAAACATCAATAGAAGTGCTATTTTATGTCTTTTTGTCGTTTTTTTAATATCTATTCACTATTTTTGCACATCATTAATGAGAATCGCAATTTGCTAATTCCTCAGAATTATGAAGATTTTATCAGCAACCCAACTGAAGGCGATGGATGTTTATACGATAGAGCATGAG
>JBGUMY010000129.1:0-8528 GCA_045117095.1 Bacteroidaceae bacterium
AAACCATGCTGACGGCAGAACATGTTGACGCCTCCCCCACCCTTGGTGAAGTTGAGCATCTGTTGCCAAGTGACTTCTCTTGGGGACACGCTGACCCCTTCGCGTTCGATGCCATGATCACCTCCGAACAGGAGATGACAGGGGTGCTTCAACGAGGGCGTCAAGGTGTGCTGAACCAAACAAATCTGCATCGCAAGGGTCTCCAAACGTCCCAAAGCCCCCTTGGGCTTGTTAAGGTTGTCGAGTTTGGATTGGATGGTGGGACGAAGCGATTCGTCAGGGGAAGTGATATGAAATGTTTTCATGAGTTTTTTGTTTTTATCGGAACAGGGATGCCGCTGACCATGAGGATGACCTCATCGGCATGTTGCGCCACATATTGGTTCATCCAACCCTGCAGGTCGGTGAATTGACGTTGGACGGCATTGTCGCTCACGCCTCCGCTGCCAATCTCGTTGGTGACGAAGATGAGAGTGGCATCTTGAGCCGTGAAACGGTCAAATTCACTCTTGAGGGCTGTAAGGGCTTTGTCAACATCTTGCAGTTCGAAGAAGAAGTTGGTACACCAGAGGGTGATGCAGTCGATGACAGCCACCCGTCCCGTCAAATCGTGATGGCTGAGGTGCTGTTCCTCCTCGATGTTGTCCCACTCAGCACCTCGCCGCTGCTGATGCTTCACAACCCGTTGACGGAATTCCTCGTCCCACACATGTGCCGTCGCCACATAGACAGGATGAGGAGAGAGGGAAAGGGCAAGACGTTCAGCATATTGGCTTTTGCCTGAGCGTTGACCACCAGTAATCAGGATGATTTTCTTCATATAGCGATAGAGGTAATTACATAATAAGGAAATAGAGACCAAGCCCGATGAGATAAAGCGCCAGGGGCACCAAGATGGCCACACACTCCACCCGACGATTGATACGAATGGCGGTGCGCATATCATCAGTGGTGAGGGTACGGTCATGCTCACCAATGAAGGGTTTATCGAAAAGTTGACCAAAATAGGTGTGAGACCCACCAAAGCGACAGTTGAGGATGCCAGCAAGGGCAGCTTCTGGATAGCCACTATTGGGGGATGCGTGCTGGGAGCCGTACTTGGCAACAAATCGCAACAGGGAAAACTTGCAGGATACTGACACCATGAGAAAGGCGGTAAGACGGGCAGGGATGAAGTTGGCCACATCGTCAAGACGGGCAGCAAAACAACCGAAGTCCTTGTATCGGTCGGTCTTGTAGCCAATCATGGAATCGAGGGTATTCACCATCTTGTAGGCCAACATGCCAGGCACCCCACCAATGGCAAGCCAGAAGAGCGGAGCAATGACCCCATCGCTGAGGTTCTCAGCAAGGGTTTCGAGGGCAGCCGTTCGGATTTCCTGAGCCGAGAGTTCGGAGGTATCACGTCCCACGATGCGAGCCACCTGCTTGCGCCCCTCTTCGAGGGAACGGTCAACGGCAAGGAAGGTCTGACGCACCTCACGAATCAGCGTCGTACCCGCCAAACACCAGAAGATGACGAGCGCATGGAAGGCAACGAAGAGGATGAGTGCAGCAGGATCTTCAGAGATGGCAAGCAGCAGGATCAAATCAATGACGCTGGGAAGGAAGAAGGCAAAAGACACCAAGAAGACAGTCAGCAAAGCCCCCTTCAGTTTGCGGTGCTGCCCTTTGTTCAGATGCTTCTCGCCCAAAGAAATGAGTTTTCCGAAACCCACGACAGGGTGTGGCATCCACAGCGGGTCGCCCAAACAAAGGTCGAGCACCCAACCTATCAACAGCGGCAGGAAGAGCATAGCACCCATCAGGAGAAAGACAGGGAATGTGTATAGCAGCAGATTCATGGGCGACGAAGGTATTGGGTGATGGCATCCACCAGCACGTCATTCTCATCAGGAGATTGTGTGGCAATGCGGAAATGATGAGGGGTGAGTCCTCGGAAATTGGAAGCATCACGAATCAAGATGCCATGCTGACAAGCCAGGTAGGATTTGAGGGCAGCAGCACTTTCAGGATGGATGGTGCAGAGGAAGAAGTTGGTGGCGGTGTCGAAAGTCATCATGCCATCGAGCGCATCCAGACGTTGGCGAAGGCGTTGGGTCTCAGCCAAATAGGAAGAAAGGTCTGGAATGAGACGCTGAGCATGAGTGAGCAACCACTTACCTGCCTCAATGGCAAGGGCATTGACCGCCCAAGGACGTTCTTGTCGACGGAGGGATGCAATGAGTGCGGAGGATGCAATGACATACCCCAAACGAATGCCTGGGATGGCATATTGCTTGGTCATGGAATGGAGTTGAAGGACATTACCCATCTGCACCGCCGCTTGCGGAGAAAGCATCGGAGCGAGAGTATAATCTTCGTACGATTGGTCGAGCACAAGGAGTTTATGCTTTGTCGCAAGCGCTTGAATGAAGGAGACGTCATCCACTTCACCTGTGGGGTTGTTGGGATTGCAGCGCCAACACAAAGGGGCATCGTCCGCTTCCTCATAGCCAAAGAGTCGGCACGCATCCTCATACTCCGAGAAGGTGGGGTGCAGCACTTTGAACGAAGGTGGGGTGGTCGAGGAGACAGACAGCAACGAACTGAAACGGAAGGATTGCGCAATGAGGTAGATGGCATCAGTGGCTCCACTGGTCACCAAGACCTCATCAGGTGAGATGCCATATTGAGCTGCTATCATCTCCTCCAACGAACGGGGAGAAGGTTCGGGATAGGAACGAATCACGTCGATGTGACGACACAGATGCGCCTCCAACGCTGAGAGGTCGGCATGGGCATAGATGTTGGAACTGAAGTTCATCCGAATGCCCTTGTACTTGTATGTGTCATCACCGTGTCCGTTCAGCATGGCGTCAATTCAGTGTTAAGATTTGATAGAGGCGTTCCATATCGAGGTGTTGGCGCACATGGTCAGCCAATTTGTCGTATTGTTCGTTTTTGAAGGATGGGTAGTCGATGGATGGGTTGCATGCTGTCCATTTATCAGCAAAAGGCCGCAGCAGCGTATCGATGAAAGCCGCATTGTCGAGGATGCCATGAATGTAAGTACCCATACATTTGTCGGACACCCGATAGCCATCAGGCGTACCATCATCCAAAGTGACCAGCGGACTCTCCTCTGCATGGTGGCAAGGATGCGTCTCTCCACAATGAATTTCATAGCCCGTCATGCCACCCCCGAAAGTGACTTGGCGAGTGGTTTTCTCTTCCGTCATCGTCGTAGTGACAGGGAGAAGTCCCAAACCAGGCAGACGTTCGATGTTCCCTTCGATATGCTGTGGGTCGAGCACCTCCACACCCATCATCTGATAACCGCCACAAATACCCATCACCACAGTCCCCTCACGATGAGCACGAACAATCGCTTGTGCCACCCCATTGTGACGGAGTTCATAGAGATCGCTGAGGGTTGACTTCGACCCTGGCAGAATGATGATGTCACTCTTCCGCAGGTCATCGGTATTGTTGGTATAAAAAAGATGCACACGTGGGTCTCGCTCCAAAACGTTGAAATCGGTGAAGTTGGAGAGATGGCGTAGGAGCACGACCGCCACATTCACACGTCCCGGTGCGGCTGTCTTCGATTTCAAAGCCAAGTCCACGCTATCCTCCTCCTCGATATGGATGTCCTTATAATAAGGCACCACCCCCAAGACGGGCACACCACAAAGGTCTTCCAACATCCTCCGTCCATCCTCGAAAAGTCGCAGGTCACCCCTGAACTTATTGATGATGATTCCCTTGATGCGCCGGCGGTCTTCGGGAGTCTGCAAGACAATGCTGCCATAGACCGATGCAAAGACCCCTCCCCTGTCGATGTCGCCCACCAATATCACATCAGCACGAGCGTGACGTGCCATCGGCATATTCACAAGGTCATGATCACGAAGATTCAATTCAGAGATACTACCCGCCCCTTCCATCACAATGGGGTTATACCGGGCATTCAGACGATCAAAAGCAGCACAGACCTCACGCCTCAGTTCATCCCGTCCCTCTTTGCGGAAATAGTCATACGCGTCACGATTGCCAATAGGCCGTCCATTCAGCACCACCTGACTGGTGTGGTCACTTTGAGGCTTCAGCAGGAGCGGATTCATGTCGGTATGACACGGCACACCCGCAGCTTCTGCCTGTACGGCTTGGGCGCGTCCAATCTCCAATCCTTCGGGTGTGGCGTATGAATTGAGTGCCATGTTCTGCGCCTTGAACGGAGCAGGACGATAGCCATCCTCCAAGAAGATACGACACAAGGCAGTGGCAAGAATACTCTTACCAACATCACTGCCCGTACCTGCCAACATGATGGGATGAAGTCGTTTCATAAGCCAACAAGATTTCCTATATTGTATATGTGTGTATAACTCGCCAACACGTTCTTGTAACGAAACACGGGTGTCGGAACGGGGTTGCCTTGGGCATCATAGACCTGTACGATGGATGGGGGTGTGTCTCCGACGAACTGTGTGTAATGAAATTCATGTCCCCGACATTCTTTTCCGTCGAGGATGAAACGTCGATACCCCAAAGAGAGCTTTCTGTCAGCTTTTCGTGCCGTTATCTGATAAGGCAACACACCACACATCGGGAACTCACCATCATCGGTCAAGATGCTCCGACAGAGATACATCATACCGCCACATTCTGCGAGAATCTTTCCCCCTCGTTCTGCATACGCTTTGATCGCCTGCCGAGTCTGTTCGGCTCTCACCAAAGCCTCTACATGCTTCTCAGGATACCCACCAGGCAGATACAGAAGGGCACAATCCGTCAAATCAGGAATGTCCCGCTCTGGGTCAAAGCACGTCACAGTGCCCCAACCATCCATCGTCTCCTGATAATAGAAGGAGAACGATTCGGCATTCCTTGCCATCACAACGTCAAGAGTCGTTCCCATTGCACATTCTCCTCCAATAGTTTCACCAATGTCTCGTTCCTCGCCTCCTCTGAAAAATCAAGTCCCAAATAACGCGAACCCTGCTCCAGTTCCGCATGCTTCGGCAAAAACCCGAAACACTCCACCTTCAAGTCATCACACACTTGCTGCAACATCTCCCGATGACGTTCAGACCCCACCTTGTTGAAGATGACACCTGAAATGCGAACATCCTCACGGAAATGAAGAAAGCCCGACAACAAAGCTGCCATTGAGTAGGCAGCGGAACGTGCATCCACCACTAATACCACTGGCACATCCAACACACTGGCAATCTCCGCCGATGAGCCTTTGTCTCGGTCATAGCCATCGAATAGCCCCATCATTCCCTCCACAACACAAACGTCAGCATCTGCGCCATAGCGTTCAAAGAGCTCTTGCACATGTTCCTCCGAGGCCATGAAAGTGTCAAGGTTGATACTGGGACGTCCACACACAGCTGCATGGAACTTAGTGTCAATGTAATCAGGGCCACATTTGAAGGGCTGCACCTTTAGCTTTTTCTTCACATACAAAGCCATCAGTCCTCGGGCAATGGTTGTCTTGCCTGAGCCACTATGAGGCGCCGATATGAGGAAAGAATGTTTCATCGGAGTGCAAAGGTACGATTTTTAATGAGGAATTAGGAATGTGGAATGAGGATTTGTTACTTTTTTCAGAAAAAAACACATGAAAAGACAAATAATTCCTAATTCTTAATTCCTAATTCCTCATTATTTATTACCTTTGCCGCCAAATTGGTAATCGATGCATATCGATGCAAGGGAATCCGGTGCAAATCCGGGGCTGTACCTGCAGCTGTAATCCTCTTTTATCACGCCTGTTCATCAAAGCCACTGAGGAATCGGGAAGGCGAACGGGTTGGAGGAAAGCCAGAAGACCTGCCAAGACTTGGGGCAACGCTCCCAAGAACTTTTTTAAAGTTACTTGGGACAATGCTCCCAAGAACCATCATGATGTATAAACGCACAGGAAGATGCGCTTTAACACAACACGCTGATGAGAAGATTGATGATGGGATGGGCATTCGTATGCCTTACCCAGACATTGTTGGCACAAGACATTCTGAAGGTTGACTCCCTGCAAGAAGTGGTCGTGACAGGTACTGGCACCCAGCACCTGTTGAAGGATGCGCCTGTGCAGACGGAGGTCATCTCACGACGTGTGCTTGACAACTATGGTGGCAAGAGCATCGAAGATATCCTGTCGGGACTGACGGCTTCGTTTGCCTTCAGCGAGGGCGATATGGGCAGTCAGATGCAGATGAACGGACTGAGCAATTCATACATCCTTATATTAATTGACGGTAAACGAATACATGGTGATGTGGGTGGTGAGAATGACCTTGGACTCATCGACCCGCACAACATCGAGCGCATAGAGATTGTGAAGGGTGCACAAAGTGCGCTGTATGGTAGTGATGCGATGGCTGGTGTCATCAATATCATCACCAAGAAACACACACAAGCGGGAATCTTTGCGGAGAACACCACACGCTACGGAACACACAACGACTGGCGTCAGCATAACACCCTCGCTTTCAGCCTCGGCAAGGTGAACAGCCAAACCAATTTCCAATTGCAACGAAATGATGGTTGGCAGAACACCGCTGAAGAATATGCAGAAGCGACGGTGTTCACAGACAGCAAGAACAAGACTGCGAACAAGTTCAACAACTGGCAGGTGGCGGAACGCATCACTTACCAACCCACACAAAATCTTGAGCTGTATGCCGACGGCACTTACTACATCAAGAACATTCTGCGTCCCAGAAACGGCACACATCCAAGCTGTGATGTCTATACCTACGATTTACGCTACAACAATGCTTCCGCATCGGTCGGCAGCAAGTGGAAACTGGGAGGTAAGACAGGAGAAGACTACATTTCCTTTGATGCTGACTGGAACAAACACGCCTACTACTACCACTATACCGCCAAGCACTACGACTATGTGCTGTTGAAAGGTGAAGAATATGGTGATTTGGATGGAGAGTGGTATTCAGTAGCCATGCAGCCCGGTCAGCGCAAACTGCAAAGCGACCAGCAACGGGTGATGGGTCAACTGAAAGGAGTCTTCTATCTGCCCTACGAAAACATCATCAATGCAGGAGCAGAATACCGCTATGACTATCTGAATGCCCCTGACCGCACAGAAACTGGCACAGCCAGCGACTGGACATCCGCTCTCTATGTGCAGGATGAGTTCAACCAACTGGGCTGGCTCAATCTGACTGCAGGACTTCGACTCGTCAACAACCGCAACTTCGGATTCAGGCTCACGCCCGAAGTTAGTGCCATGTGCTCAATGGGTGATTTTCGACTCCGTTTAGGATGGAGCCAAGGCTTCAAGACACCCACCGTCAAAGAACTACACTACCGTTACTTGCATGTGATGGGCAGCAGCACCTTCTTCAACATCGGCAACATCAATCTGGATCCTCAGACCAGCAATTACTGGTCAGCCAACATCGAGTATCGCGGCGAGAAGTTCACAGCATCCGTGACAGGCTATCTGAACAAACTCGACAACATGATTGCACTGGCAAATGTGCCCGTCGGTGAAATTCCGCCAGGAGTCACTACCGCCTATCTCGGTGATGGCAGTAGCAATGTGCAGGCACGTATGTACAAGAACATGGACGATGCCCGAACCTGCGGAATGGACGTCACGCTGTCTTACACCCCCATCAAGAACCTGACCCTGACATCTGCCTACAGTTATCTGGACACCGAAGCCAACCTCTATGACGCCAGCAAAGACAAGATGACCACAGTCATCATAGACGGAACGGCATATCACAAGTGGAGCGCATCGGTCATGTACAGCCACACCTTCTGTCCGCAATACAAGTTAGGCGTGAATCTGTCAGCACGTGGCAGCAGTAAACGCTTCTACCAAAACAACGGCAACGGCAAGGCTTTCCAACTCTGGCGCATCAACACCACCCACGATCTCGGCAAATCGGGCAAGATGATGGCATACAGACTGGAATTCGGCGTTGACAATATCTTCAACTATGTTGACCGCACCATGCACCCCTACCATTTAGGCAACAACACCTCAGGAACCACGGTGTATGGCACCTTCAGCATCAAGTTCAATTATGGCAAGAGAGTTAAAAACAATATTTATTCACCTAAACAAAACAACTATGAAGAAGATTAAATCTTTTATCGTGGCTGCAATGGCATTCGCATTGGCAGCCCCAGTGTTCACCTCATGTAGCAGTGATGACGACGATTCAAACAAAAAAAGTGAAACGATTGAGAACATCGTGTCTGAGTACAGCTTCAATGACAAGAAGGTCGCTGACAAGAAGAAAGAATCAGGAAAAGATGAAGCCGTACTGCTGGTTGCCTTCGGTTCCACTTGGAACAACGCATTCCTTGCGTTCGACGAAACCATCAAAGCCTATGAAAAAGCATTCCCCAATGCAGACGTCTATGTGAGTTTCTCCAGCGATATCTGCATCAATCGCGCCAGCGTTGGTGAGAACGAAGATGACGAAGGCAACATCGTAAAGCGTGACTACTACGAGCCCCGCTACTTGTTGCATGCCATCGGAGCCGCCAAGTACAGCAAG
>JBGUMY010000130.1:0-8908 GCA_045117095.1 Bacteroidaceae bacterium
GAAGCCAACCCTCTTCTCCAACACAGCCAAGAGCATGTTCAGTCGTCTTAGATCAAAACCTGTGGCAGAACGTTGGGGAGTACCATAGGCTGCTGTGCTCACCAAAGCCTGAGTTTCAATCAGCAATGGACGTACCCCCTCTATGGAGCAAGCTACAGCCACACCACTCAGTTCCTCGCCCTCCTTCACATCACTCAGGAGCAATTCCGAGGGGTTCTCTACAGGACGCAAACCATTCTGCACCATCTCATAAATGCCCAATTCTGCCGTCGAGCCAAAGCGGTTTTTGATGGCTCTCACGATGCGATACATATAATGCTGGTCGCCCTCAAACTGCAACACCGTATCGACCATGTGTTCCAATATCTTAGGTCCTGCAATTGTACCCTCCTTGTTGATGTGGCCTATCACGATGACTGGCGTGTTCGATTCCTTCGCATACTTCAGCAACATCGCCGCACACTCTCTGATTTGTGTCACACTGCCAGGCGATGACTCTACCGTTTCTGTTGCCATCGTCTGAATCGAATCTATCACCACCAAATCTGGTTCCACGGCCTTGATGTGCTCAAACACCGCCTCCATCATCGCCTCACACACCACGAGGACGTTTGAGAGTTGAGAGTGGGGGGTTGCGTTGATCCTGTCTGCCCTCAGTTTCAGTTGACGTGCACTCTCTTCGCCACTCACATATAGTACCGTCATTCCCTTCAGTTTCATCACCGTCTGCAGAATGAGTGTAGATTTGCCAATGCCTGGTTCACCACCTAACAGCGTCATGCTCCCAGGTACCAATCCACCACCCAACACACGGTTCAGTTCCCCATCACCCATATTGATACGAGGTTCGTCTGACGTTTCAATCTTCGACATCGAGATGGGACTCGATTTCACATCCAACCTGAATTCTGATGCCACAGCTGGTGCCGTATTCTTTCCTGGTCGATACTCTTGAAATGTATTCCACTCGCCACAAGCTGGGCACTTGCCAATCCATTTCGGACTGTCATAACCACACGAACTACAAACGTATGCTATCTTATCTTTCGCCATAATCGTTCATTTTGACTACAAAGTTACGAAAAACTCTCAACTTCTAACTCCTGACTCCCAACTTTTTTTATCTCTTTTAATGAAACAACTTTTAGAAAGGATAACCAACGGCAAAATGAAGAGCGACGGCATCCTTGAACTTGCGGATGTTGTAGTAGGAGGAGGTGCCTGTGTCGTAGGGAATGTGGACGCCGATGCCAAGGTCGAGTCGGAGGATGAGAAACTGGAGGTCGTAACGAAGACCGAAACCTGTGCCGACAGCTAAAGAGTTGAAGAAACCATCGAAACCAAGCTTTCCGCCAGGGTGATACTCATCTTCACGCATGAGCCACACATTGCCGGCATCAATGAAAAAGGCACCCTGAAAGGCATTGATGAAGGGGAAACGGTATTCGGCATTGAGTTCAAGTTTGATATCGCCCGTCTGATCCAAATAGAAACCAAGCTGATCTTCGTCATAATATCTTCCTGGTCCAATGCTTCGGATGGTGAAGGCACGGATGCTGTTGGCACCACCCACATAGAAGAGTTCACTGTAGGGTGCATAGTTAGAGTTTCCATACGACCAAATGGCTCCTAATTGCACACGGGTGGCGATAGAAGTCTTCTCGGTAATGTGGAAGATGTTCTTGAGCTGGAAGTTGAACTTCAGGAATTGCGAATAGGGAGTGGAAAGAAGCAACTTGTCTTTCTTATAGTAATCGAATCCCAGCAAGGCGTTAGTGAGATTGAGGAAGTTGCCCGATTGTTTGACCGTTCCTTCGAAGTGCATGGTGTGACGAATGTGGTTGTTCCATGTATTGTCGTAGATGATGGTGTATTGCTGCCCTGGGATGAAGAGATCTTGCATCGAGAAGTAGAGGGCCTGGTTGAAGAACGTGATGGAATCGAATCGTTCGGTAGTATCCTGCATCTTGTTGTAGGTGACGGTCAGGGGAGTCAACCGATGACTCCACGAACGAGAGGTCTGGAAATCATATTTGGCCTCAATCGTGGAAGACATAAGACGGTAGTAATAGGCTCGTTTTCGCTGTTCCAGCGTAAACTTGAACTCTGTGGCGGTGGGGTATTTATAGAAACGTTTGTTGAGCCAAGGGAATGCAATCCAAGGGTAAGAAAGAGATACATCAACTGCTGCCAAATAGGAGTTGATACGCTTGTCCTCACCCGTCATTTTGCGTGTTGTCCATTCATAACTGCCTCGAAGTCCCACTGACAAGGTCTCTCCATGACGGAAGGCATTGCGTTTGGAGATGGTGAGACCTCCCGCAGGACCTATCTGCGAGTTGGTCTTGTGGGTGAAGCCGAAGTCAATCTCGGCATTGATCAATTGATCCATCGTCAAGTCAAGACGGGTGTCAATGGTGTCGTTCACACCCGTGGTGTCACGAGGGGTGAAGGAGAACTTGACACCTGAGAAGATGTCCATTCTGTGCAGGTTGGTCAGCGTCTGATCGACATTGGCCTGATTGAACATCTGCTGAGAACGGAACTTGAAGTTCTTCATCATCACACGTGCAGCGATGGGAATGTGGTCACCTTGATAGGCTATCTTTAACCGACGCCGCTGGATGGAATCATCATACACTTCAGGCGTTCTTACGCTTTGTCGCTGCTGCTGATTGGTCACACGGGTGCGATGTTTACGGATGTAGACATTGGTGTTGCCGAAATAAAACTGACGGAGAGCCACATCAGGCAAATCTATCTCAGGCACCACGAGCAACTTCACACGATAAGGAACATTGGTGGAATCGGCAAAATAGTTGATGTAGTCAGGACGATAATAATAGAAACCATTATTGCGGAACGCATTGACGATGCGGTCTTTCTCATTGGTGAGGTTGAGCGTGGAGAATTGATCACCGCGATGGATGAAGGCATCTTTCTCTGTGGCTCGGATGATACTGTCCTGTATGCTGTCACGAAAGGCATAGCGGATGCTGTCGAAGAGGTAAGGATTGCCCAGATGGATGTCGTAGGCGATGCGCTGCTGACGAGGCTTGCGCTGGTCAATCAAGCTGTAATCGACATGACCTCGGAAGTAGCCGTAATTCTGCAAGATGTTGGTCGCCACCTTGGTACGTGTCTCTGGCGACACGCTGGTGATGGTGACAGGAGTGCCAGCAAAAGAGTTAAACATCCACTTGTTGAATCCTGTACGAGGCTTATCGACATAGGCATTATAAATCCAAAGTCCCACTTGGAAAGGACTTCGCTTCGTCGAACTGCCCAAGAGCGAACCATTGGGTTTGTAAGCCAACGCGGACTTCACTTCCGTCACAGCCACATCTTCGGCCATTGTCCCTTGTTTGTCATGCACCTTCATACTTTTGATACCCGTATAGAGCACCTCCCCTTCTGGCAGATGGGAAGTAGTGTCGCATGCCACCAGCAGGCTCACTATATATATATATAATATGTATCGTAACGTCTTCATTGTGCCTTTTCTTCAGTTTGCTCTGAAATCGTTGCTTCAGTTCTCCCTGCGTTAGTGTTTTCAGCTTTCTCGACATGGGTGTCATCATTTTTCTCGGCTTCCACATCATCTTCTTGCTGCACCTCGTTCTTCTTGCGCCGCTTCCAAAGAATCAGGTCTGTGAGCCGATCCACTTTCTTACGAAGCACCACACCGAAACCATTTTTGTCCAATTCGCCTTCAATTAGGCTGGAGTAGTCTTTCTCGTGGAAGAGACGGATGTACTGGGTGCCACCATTGTCCAATCGCCATTCGAGCGACACATTATCGATGTACGCTCCTGACTCACTGCGCCTCGTGTTGTTGTCCGAACTGACTTTGCCGCCAATCACCACATTCAGACGGTCAGAGAAGAATTTGCGAGAGAATTGGAAGGAGTAATCCGTGCGCCTCGTACCATCTTCGCGAACCGTCTGCCCCATTCCCACACTCACATTGACCATGGTCGAGAGGGCATTGCCTGCAATCTTATTGATTTCGTCTTCAAGGAAGCCACTCAACGCATTACCTGCTGCAAGTCCCTGACCGTTAGAGCCTGACAGATACATACCTGTTGCCAACATGCCGACCGCTAACTTGTTGCGGTCTTCGGCAGAAGAGCTTGCGAGGTCGTTCTGCACCGTCTGGTCGTCAGGCGCATCAATGATGAACTCAAGACCCATATCTTGCAAGGTGTTGGAGATTTTCAAACCCACATCGAACGGCACCGTTCTGGAAGAACCATCAAGCTTGGAAACTGCAGCTTTCACACGCTCTGTGGCTGTGATGTTGAGCAGAGGATTACCTGGCACACCCGTAAACTCTATGTATGAACCTGGATGGATGTTGAACGTTTTGAGCGGAATGACGGGCAGAGTGTATTTCATCTCACCTTCGTTGATGGTGTATCGTCCCTGCATGTTGAATACACCTTCAGGCGTGTAAGACATGGTGATGGAACCACCTCCCTGCAAATTGATATAACTCTGCTTGTCGGCCGAGAACTCGCCACGCAATTTGGCACCATCTTCAATGCTCAGCACCAAATTCATGTCGATGCCCATATAAGTCTTCTTTGGAATGAACTCTTTGGGAGGTGGAGGTGCATTGAAATCGACAAAGGTGACAATGTCTTCGAGACGGTCAGTCTGGTAGAGCGCCGTTTCCGACATGATGTAAGTGAGATTCGTGGTAGGCAACACACGCACAAGACCACGTACAGTCAAATCCTTTGTAGAGCCAATGACACGGGTGAAGAAGTCTCCATACAAATCACCATAGAGCAGTTTCTGGCTGCTATAAGGTGATTCGACGAGTTTGAAATTCCGCCCATTGAGCGAGAGTGACATGAAGACCTCTTCGAAATTGGAGAAATCAACATAGCCATTAAGTGTGAGCGGATTCTGATCAGCGCCATAGAACTTGAAGGAATCGAAGTCAATGCGGCTGTCGTTGAACACGAGCGAATCGTTGGCCAAGGCAAGGTCGATGCTGTAAACCTTAGAGAGTGCGTGTACATCCGTGGGCAACAAGACACCATTGAAGACCAATGCTTTGGTAGGGCCTGTCACCTTGAGATTACCACCCAAGGTGCCGCTGAAATCTACGACTTGGCCTGGGAGGAAGGGCGAGAACATGTCCATCGGCACATCCAAGAAAGAGAGGTCGGCATTGAGTGCCCCTTCGCCTTCAGCGTTATACTGACCTTCAACTTGGAGAATCTTTCGGTCGTTGAAAGCCAATTCCGCATTGATATCGTGCTCCGTATCACCCTTCGGCATGTAGGTGAATGCTGAAGACAAATTGCCCATGGGCTCTCCTCCGTAGCTGAAATTCATAGCATCCACTTCGCCTTCCACCAGAAAATTCTCTCCTTTATCAATATAAGTGGCATCGAGATGCACCAAACCATCCATCTTGGGAAGTCCTGGAATGGGCAGCACATCCAAAAGTTCACTGAGTTTAAGGTCGTTGACAATGACATTGGCTATTTGCTTGCCTACAGCACTCTCATCAGCATAGACTGCCACATAGCAGCTATCAGTCAAACCCGTCAGTCGCACATCGGCCATAATGGGTCGATTGGGCTGCGAAACGATGTAGTTGTCTGGATTGATAGAGAACTTTCTGAATCCAACGATAGGTTGCTGGGGATAAAGGCTATAGTTGACACAGGTGTCGTTGGCCAATCCTTTCACACCCAAATCGATACCTTGGCGGTTTTGCTTGTCGAAATAGGTCAGATGGGCATCCACCTCGTTCGCAGTCACATAACCATCAAGATAGGCACGGAAAGCAGGCAAAAGCGGCTGATCCTTGCACTGCACGCCTGCATAGTATTCCAATCTCGAACTATCCTGTTCCACCTCGAAGAAAGCCGTATCGACCTGAAGGCTGTCTTTCCTGAAACCATACACATGACCATATCCCACCAAACCCCGCACAGACGAAGATTCCATATCAGCAGAAAACTCATCGAAGCGGATGCCGTAGGTCTTAAGCACCGAAAGCAAGGGGTTATCTCGTCCTCCCGTCGCATGGAGTGAGAAGGTAGGCAGAAAAGCCCTCAGTTCATCAATATCCACATCGCGTTGCTTGAACCGAGTGACCGTTTCCTTTTGGAAACGCATCCATTGAGAGGTGAGGTCAAATAAATTATTGGGCGTGAAGAAGGCCACATTGAGGTCGCCAGTACGAAGGGTGGCAAACGTGGTGTCTTTCAAAGCCTCCGCTACGAGATGGAACTCATTGGAGATGATGCTGTCACCTCCCAAATTGAGGTGGAGCGAAGTGATCCTCGAATCCACCTTGATAATTTTGTCGAGGTTATAGGAGAAATCCATCGTGCCGTTGGTGCTGACCAACAGGATGTCATCGCTAAAGCCCATACGTTGTACATCGGCAAAAGGCAGGTCAAGGTTCAGTGCTCCCGCCAAAAGGTTCTTCTTGACGGTGCCGTCGAAATGGAAGGATGTCTGCAACTGGTCATTCTCAGCCACCATGTCCAACAAAAGCTGTTGAGCTTTCAGCGTGGCCTCCACATCAATGTTGCTAAGATCCACCTTGCCATAATTGCCATTGGAAATCGAGGCTGTCGCATCGAGTGTGGTGGAGGGCAAGAAGACATCAAATCCACGTCCATTGGCATCCACCTTGCCTGTCACCACGCAAGGTTCCTCTAACGACACATAACGAGTGACATCCAGATTGCTGAACGTACCATTGACTCTATAAGCATCAGAGGTCATCACATAGCCACCCTCCATATCTATGGTGGCTCCATACGCATCTTTGGCCTTCAGACAGGTCTTCAGCGAGAGGTCATCAGCCACATTCCAAAGGGTGACACTTCCATCTGCCAACAGTTTTTCAGGCACTTTGAGGTGCAGTTTGCTCACTTCGAGGGTTTCGAGGTTCCCATCTGCCTTCAACTGCAGTTCGATCGGACGGGCAGGCAATTCCTTGTTCAGCATCGCACACGTTTCCTTCGTGCCAGGACCTCCCATCCGAGTGAAATAGATGACATCGCCCTTCCCTATCAGACCTTCACCCAAAAAGGAGAATGTGCCAGGATGCTCATCGTCGAAGGCATTCAAATCCATACGATAGGCCACCGTCAAGTCACTCTCATCCGTCTTGAGATGAAGTTTGGGAACAGTCAAAGAAACGGAATCCATTTCCACCCTGCCCTGCATCTCCGCAATGGTGAGACCCGATTGTTCCTTGGCTGCCAATTCACTCAGATTGACAGCCAAATCATCACCCACATACGAAAGTGAATCCAATCGCAATCGGGATACATCGAAAAGCAAATGATTAGGGTCTAATTGCTGAGGCTTAGGTCTCTCTTTCTGAAGGGTGTACGAAATTTTCGAGTCTTGCAAATCCAACCAATCCACCCGATAAGCCCCTTCCTTCAAATCCATATAGGCCTTCGTATTTGCCTCTCCAATATCAGCACCGACCCATGTGCTGTCCGCATTTGGTGTCAACAAGATATGCAACTTCACCTGTTGCAGCGTCAAATCATCCAGCTGCACACGCCAGTCAATCGTTGTCGTGTCTTCAGGCACAGAATCATTCATCAGCACCATCAAATCAGCCTCCCTCAACAGTACCTCATGGGCCACAGCAAGCCCATTCTTGATGTTTGTACTGTGGGGGAGACTCAATTCTGCCAGATTTCCTTGAATGACACATGCATCAATCATCCCCTTCGTGTTCAACTTGGCATCATACAGATGAATGCCATCCACTTCTATCATTCCTTCCAACAACGGTTTGGCCTTCATGCTGACGTCCAGCTCTCTGGCAGCGATCAGCGTATCGCCCTCCTCTATCGCCAAAATCCCTCCCATCGAGAGATCCAGCGGAAACTTCAGGTGGACACGTTCCACCGACACCTCCATGCCCATCTCTTCGCTCAGCACTTCAGCGGCTTTATCGACAGCGAATTTCTGAACAGGAGGCACGTAAATCAGTACGAAAAGTAACAGCAACAAGAAGATTGGAGTTAGCACAATCCCCAAAAGGATGCGCCAACTCCAACCCCAAAGCGTATACTTTCCGTAGGTTTTCAATCTTTACAAGTTTGGATTAATCTTACTCCACTCTGAGATAGGAGGAACAATATTGAGTGTTACGAGTTCATCACGCATCTTGCAGAGGTGCTCGTATGAAGCATCCAACTTCGCCATCTCCTCTGGAGTACCAGTAGGCATCTTGTATGTGCAGCCGTTCGTGTCGAGTGTAGTGTCCATCGCCATCATGATGTGGTTGTACTTCTCGTTGTTCACGTAAGTACCAGCTGGCCAACGGAATTTCTCACCACCCATCACCGAGCGAATCATCTCTACAGAGCAGAAGGCAGGACTTTGCCATGAAGAACGTCCGCGAAGTTCGATAATCTTCGCACCACCCTTCGTCACAGCCACTTTCAGTTCTTCCCACTCTTCCTGAGTGCATGCAGGAGTACCGATAAGTTCGTTGAGAGGCTTGCCAGCCACCTTCACAGCGCTGCCAAACACAGCCATCTGCTCACCATGACCACCATAGGTAGCGCAACCAGTCACCTCATACTGCTTCACACCAAACTTCTTGGCAAGAGCGGACTGCAGACGAGTAGAGTCGAGGGCTGCGAGTGTGGTCACCTGACCTGGCTTCAAACCAGAGTACAGCAGCGTCACCAAACCTGTCAAGTCAGCAGGGTTGAAAATCACAGTCACGTGCTTCACATCGGGGCAGTAAGTCTTGATGTTCTGACCCAATTCCTCTGCAATCTTGCAGTTACCAGCCAGCAGATCCTCACGGGTCATGCCAGCCTTACGAGGAGCACCACCAGAAGAGATGATGTACTTGGCATCCTTGAACGCCTCAGCCACATCAGTAGTAGCTGTC
>JBGUMY010000131.1:0-5662 GCA_045117095.1 Bacteroidaceae bacterium
GAAACCTGAAAAGGCAATGAGAGAAGATGAAAACGAGTAATTGGATGCTCGCGAGTCGTCTGCAAGAGTACTAAGAGGTATTTTCACCCTCGCGGGACGCCCACGAGAGCATATATTTCTATTTTTAACCAATTTCACAACAAAATGAACATCAAAACACGATTCAGAAAGCCAAAATCAGTGGTGTGGACTCACTTCACACGTCATGGTGATGCCATTTTCCTTAGTTTGAAAAGGGAAATCCGCATCGGTGTGCTTAGTGTCGCCACATTGGCAGTTGCCTGTCCTAATTCGGCTGCGGCCATCATGGCTTTCAGTCAGCCTTCTGTTCCTACTGACGACAAAGAGGAACTGGAACTGACGCTGGATGATGCCGTGGTGGTGGGTACACTTGCCCCTCTGCCTGCCGACAAGGCGGTACGCCTTGTACAAGTGATTAACCGACAAGACATCGAGGCGTCGAGCGCCCATTCGGTCAACGACCTGCTGAAACTCGCTGCTGGTGTGGATGTGCGCCAACGAGGAGGCTTCGGCATCCAGACCGATATCGGCGTGAATGGTGGCACTGAGGACCAACTTACCGTCCTGCTCAACGGTGTCAACATCAGCAATCCCCACACGGGTCATTTGACGGTCGATTTACCCGTCAGCGTGGATGATATTGAGCGCATTGAGGTCATTGAAGGAGGAGCCAGCCGCGTGTATGGATGTCAGGCCTTCGCTGGTGTCATTAACATCGTCACACGCACAGAAGAGAAAAACACCATTGGGGCACACATGCAAGCTGGTTCCTACGGCACGTTTGGAACCAATGCCCATGTCACAGCCCGTACCACCCACTTTAACAACCGCATCAGTGGAGCTTACATCCGCAGCGACGGAGGTACTACAAACGATGATTTTAATAAGGGTAACGCCTATTGGAACGGCAAGTATCGGAGTCTGCACATCGATGCCACCTTGCAGGCGGGTCTCAGTACCATGAACTATGGTGCCAACACTTTCTACGGCACAGGTTCCGACTCCCAATATGAACAAAACCGACACTATTTGCTCGCTGCAAGAGCCGAATACAAAAGACGCATCAATGTGCCCGTGCAACTCTACTGGAACCGCTCAATCGACCACTACGTGTGGCAGCGTGCCAATCCCCAAGCCTATCAAAACTTCCATCAGACTAACGTTTATGGTGCCAATGCCAATGCCCATACCACATGGGCACTTGGAAAGACCGCCATCGGCATCGAGTTTCGGCGTGAGAACATCCTCTCCACCCGACTCGGAAAGGAAATTCCCAAAGCTGACCAACATAAATACAAAGTGCCGGGTTATGACGAACACTACCAATACAAAGATGGCAGGAGCAACCTCGGTCTCTATTTGGAACATGACCTCCTGCTCGACCATCTGACCCTCTCGCTTGGCATGCTCGCTCACTACAATACTTTTGTCAGTGGCGGTATGCATCTCTATCCAGGAGTGGATCTCGCATGGCATCCCAACAATGCTTGGAAATTCTTTGCATCTTTCAATCAGAGCCTCCGCACACCTACCTACACAGATCTTTATTATAATGGTCCTGGCTTGCAAGGAAACCTCCGTCTGAAACCAGAAAAGAGTACAGATTGGCATCTCGGCATCTCCTATACAGGATCTTTTTATCGCCTCCAAACGAAGGGCTTCTATCGGCATGGTACCGACATGATTGACTGGGTGAAATACATTGATGCAAACTTTTATGAAACCGCCAATAGTAATATTGACAACATTGGCGCTGAGGTTTTGGGTGTCATCGATTTCACACAGATCGGTGGCGAGCGTTCAATCTTCCAGCGCCTCACTATCGGATACTGCTACAACCACAAATATCGAGTTCATCAGGAGCAAAATGCCAACTACGTCTCACGCATGACCTTCCTCCGACACAAACTCGTCGCTTCGCTCAACCATCGCATCGTCAGCAATCTCTTCGCACAATGGGATTTCACCTTGAAGAACCGTTCTGGTGAATTCGACAATGCCAAGACTGGGCAGTCGCAACCCTTCGGCACCTACGCCACCCTCGATCTCAAGGTACAATGGGCTGCCTCACACTATTCCCTTTACGTACAAGCTAACAACCTCACCAACCACCAGTATTACGATTTTGCTAATGTCCTCCAACCTGGTCTCTGGCTCATGGTGGGCATCAAGGCCAAGTTATACTGACAAATGATCTTGAGAAAGTTGAAAGCGGGTAGTGTGGGAGGATAAGTGAATAAGAAAAGAGGTGAACACATCTGATTTGTGTTCACCTCTTACTCGATTTCACATCAAACGTCTGAGGATTATGCCTCAGCAGGTGCTTCAGCGGCAGGTGCCTCTTCTGCTGCAGCTTCAGCCTGAGCTGCGAGGGCTGCTGCCTTCTTCTCAGCAATCTTTGCAGCCACAGCTTCATTGGCCTTCTTCTCTGCCTCGAGACGAGCCTTGTTGTTGGCCTTCTTGTCTGACTCCTTTTTGTCAGCAGCCTTCTGAGCCTTAGCAGCCTTTTCCTTCTTCCAAGCCTCAAACTTGGCTTCGGCGGCAGCCTCGTCGAATGCGCCTTTCTTCACACCACCGAGGAGGTGCTTTTTCAGGTAAACGCCTTCTTCAGAAAGGATGTTGCGAACAGTGTCAGTTGGCTGAGCACCCACGAGCACCCAATAGAGTGCACGTTCAAAGTTCAAATCAATTGTTGCAGGGTCGGTGTTAGGATTGTAAGTACCGAGCTTCTCGATGAAGCGACCATCACGTGGTGCGTCTGCATGTGCAGCGACGATGCTGTAGAAAGCGTAGTTCTTACGACCATGACGCTGCAAACGAATTCTTGTTGCCATTTTGCAATAAAAATGTTAAATAATTAATGATTGTGTCGCCAACTCGTGACGACGTGAACTATGTCACTAACTCGTAATGACGGTGCAAAGTTACGGCTTTTTCTTGCAATTTTCACCAAAAAACAAAAACTTTTTGTGTTTCGAGTGCTTTTTTTCGCTTTTTGTTTTATCGGAAGGATTAAAATCACTACTTTTGCCTTGTTAAGTTGTAAACTGCACTTTGCAAATTGTTATCATGAATTGACTTTTTGATGTCAAAATAATATATAGCGGTCATCATGAGAGAGACAATAGAGCATCAGGGAGTGATAGCGTCTGTGGAGGGTCGTCATGTGAGGGTGAACATACTTCAGGTGGCGGCATGTAGTGGGTGTAAGGCTCGCTCACTCTGTGCATCAAGCGAAAGTAAGGAGAAAATCATTGATGTGTATGAGGATGATGCGGCGATGAAATATAAGATAGGGGAGAATGTGACGGTGTGTGGTGCTTTGAGCATGGGCAAGCAGGCGGTGCGTTTGGCGTTTGGTGTGCCAGTGTTGTTGATTGTCGTTTGGATGCTGGTGGCGATAGTGTGGTTGAAGTTGGACGAACTGGTCTCAGTGGGCATCCTTGCTTTGATTCTTGCCCTCTACTTCTATATATTATATAGGAATAGGGACAGGATGGCGAAGAAGTTCGCATTTTGGATATCTCAAACTAACTAAATAAACATTTTTATGGATTTTCAAGTAATTCTGATTGCTGTCATCGCTTTGGCTGTCTTGGGCTTCGTGCTTGCACTGTTGCTCTTTGTGGTGTCGAAGCGGTTTGCAGTAAAGGAAGATTCCCGAATCGGTCAAGTGCTTGAAGTGCTGCCTGGTGCCAACTGTGGCGGTTGCGGCTTCCCTGGTTGTGGCGGTATGGCCGCAGCATGTGTGAAAGCTGCTGATGCAGGTTCGCTCGAAGGGCTGAACTGTCCTGTAGGCGGTGCAGAATGCATGCAGCAGATTGCGGGAATCTTGGGCATGGAAGTTGCTGCGGCGGCTCCTAAACTGGCTATCGTTCGATGCAATGGTACCTGTGAGAAACGTCCTCACGTGCTTTCCTACGATGGCGTGATGAGTTGCCGTGTGGCCAACTCCACGTGTATGGGTGAGACCCTTTGTTCTTACGGCTGTTTGGGCTGTGGAGATTGTGTGGCAGCCTGTCAGTTCGATGCACTCCACATGAATCCTAAGACAGGGTTGCCTGAGGTGGATGCAGAGAAATGTACAGCTTGTGGTGCTTGTCAGAAGGCTTGTCCACGTGGCATCATGGAGGTACGTACGGTAAGTGGCGCCAACAAGGATGCTTATGTGGTCACTTGCATGAACATGGATAAGGGTGCTGAAGCCATGAAGATTTGTGCCAGCTCTTGTATCGCTTGTAAAAAGTGCCAGAATGCTTGTGGCAGCGACGCTGTACATGTGGGTAACAATGTGGCCTACATCAATCCTGATGCTTGTGTGCTTTGTGGCGCTTGCTTCGAGGCTTGTCCACGTGGTGCCATCGCTTCGGTGAGCATCAAGGGTGTGGAACGCAGGGATACACACAACGCCATTCCTGGTGCTGCGAAGCCTGCCGCTAAGGCTGCTCCTGCTGCTGTCAAGGCTCCTGCCACCAGTGCCGCACCTGCTGCTCCTGCCAAACCTGCCAAGGAATGGAAGCCTATTGAGGTGAAGTATGATGCGCCGCTCATGCCGAGTCAGCAAATTCTCCTCGCAGGTCCTAAGGACATCAGCAATCCCGTTCCTGCTGCTAAAGAAGTTCAATTTGAAGCAAAGCGCACTGACGCTCCACTTCCCCCAAGCCAGTTGATTCTGCTTGGCCTCAAATAGTAAATATAGCGTATGAAGACATTTAGAATAGGTGGTGTTCATCCGGCAGAGAATAAATTGTCTGCCGCTGAACCAATCAAGGTGGCAGAGTTGCCAAAGGTGGCTGTTTTTCCTATGGGACAGCACATCGGTGCGCCTGCTCTGCCTTGTGTGCAGAAGGGTGACAAGGTGAAGGTCGGCACGCAGATCGGCAAGCCGATGGAGAAGGCGCTCTCCACATCTATATTCTCCTCTGTCAGTGGCACCGTGCTCAAGGTTGACACCGTAGTGGATGCCAGTGGTTATAAGAAACCTGCTGTCTATATCACGGTGGAAGGCGATGAATGGGAAGAGGGTATCGACCGCAGTGACACGCTGGTCACATTGAAAGACAAACCTGAACTCACTCCTGAGGTGATTATTGAGAAAGTGAAGAATGCGGGCATTGTTGGTATGGGTGGCGCTTGTTTCCCAACCCATGTGAAACTCATGCCTCCTCCACAGTTCAAGCCCGAATGGGTCATTATCAATGCTGTGGAGTGTGAGCCTTACCTTACTGCCGACCATCGCTTGATGCTCGAAAAGGCTGATCAGGTGCTGGTAGGTGTGGAATTGCTGATGAAGGCAGCCAAAGTCACCAAAGGCTTCATCGGCATTGAGGAGAACAAGCCCGATGCCATTAAGTTGATGACTGAGAAATGTGCTGCTCAGCATCCCAATATCGAAGTGGTTCCACTGAAGACCAAGTATCCGCAAGGTGGTGAAAAACAGCTCATCGATGCAGTGGTTCGCCGTCAGGTTCCTGCTCCTCCAGCACTGCCTGTTTCAGTTGGAGCGATTATTCAGAATGTGGGTACTGCTTTTGCTGTTTATGAGGCTGTTATGAAGAATAAACCTCTCTTTGAGCGTATTGTTACTGTAACGGGTAAACAACTCAAACAGCCCAGCAATTTCCTCACTCGTATGGGTACA
>JBGUMY010000132.1:0-8916 GCA_045117095.1 Bacteroidaceae bacterium
CTTCATCTGACACAAAATTCAACGATTTCGACACAAAAATGTGCTATCAAGAAACGAAAAAAGCAGCACTTGAATGTACTGCTTTTCTACCGTTTCTATTATCAAATGTCTTACTTACGAGTCACGTAAGAACCATCACGAGTGTCTACCTCGATGAGGTCGCCCTCATTGATGAAGAGAGGCACACGAATTTCCACACCCGTCTCAAGCGTGGCAGGCTTTGTAGCGTTAGTGGCCGTATTGCCAGCGAAACCAGGTTCCGTATAAGTCACTGCCAAAACCACCTTGACAGGAGCCTCAGCCGTAAGAATCGTACCTGTTGATTCATCAATAGAAGCCATCACCATCGTTTCGCCTTCCTTCAGGAAGTCTCCGCCAGTGATGAGGTCTTTGGAGATGTTCACCTGCTCATAGGTGTCTGTGTTCATGAATACAAGTTCCCCACCCTCCTTATAGAGGTACTGGAACTGCTGGTGTGATACCTGCACATCATCGAGCTTGGCAGACACAATCCATGTGCGCTCCAACACACGACCATCTTCCACGTTGCGGAGTTTTGTGCGCATCACGGTGTTACCCTTACCAGGCTTCACGTGCAAAAAATCGATTACTACATAAATCTTACCATCGTCGAGTCGAAGGCAAACGCCTTTCTTGATGTCACCTGCTAAAATAGCCATAAAAAGTCTTTGTTTTAGTTTTCAAATTTCAAAATCGGGGGCAAAGGTACGAATAAGTGAGAGAATGACCAAATTTATTTGAGTATTTCCGAGTGAAAGTGCCCTTCGACGAAGTCAAAGCACCCAGAAAAACATGAAAATGACAAAAAAAGTGAGCGATTTTTGTTTTTTTCTTTTGTCGGTTTGTTGAAAATCACTAATTTTGCACTCGCTTTTTGCGGATGTTGCGGCATCAGCATGGTAAGAATGAGTGAAATTCATCGATTGAACAACAATTAAAATAGGATAAAATAATGAAAAGAACATTCCAACCCCACAACAGAAAGCGGATTAACAAGCATGGTTTCCGCCTTCGTATGCAGACCGCCAATGGTCGTCGCGTTCTTTCTGCACGTCGCAAAAAAGGACGCAAGTCTCTCACTGTTTCAAGCGAGCATCACGGCAAATAAGCCATTTGCCGCTTCATACCACAAAGAGGCAGGAATTCCCCACGAATTCCTGCCTCTTTATTTTGATAATTCCACCAAACTGACATACAACGGCTCGTCCATAGAGAGGAATCCATTCGGAGGATGTAGTTGAGGAGTTGTGCTCAATAAAGAGGCACATTCATGTCGAACACCAGTTCCGCATCCTTGAGACGGGGGTGGTGGGCATCCTTCTCAGAGAGGATGCGGTTGACGGTAGGTACCTGCCAATCGATGCCCAGGTCGGGGTCATCCCAAGCGATGGCACCTTCGCTTTGGGGCGCATAGTAGTTGTCGCACTTGTATTGGAACACGGCCTCGTCGCTCAGTACGGCAAAGCCATGGGCGAAACCACGAGGCACGAAGAACTGGAGGTGGTTTTCGGCTGAGAGGACAGTGGCCACATGTTGGCCAAAGGTGGGGCTTCCCTTGCGGATGTCGACAGCCACGTCCAGTACGGAACCCTTCACGACACGTACTAATTTTGCTTGGGAAAAGGGTGGTTTCTGATAGTGCAGGCCGCGCACCACACCAGCCACAGACTGACTTTCGTTGTCCTGCACAAACACAGTCTTGCAGACCTTCTCCTCAAACTCACGTTGGGAGAACGACTCGAAGAAGTAGCCTCGAGCGTCGCCAAAGAGTTTGGGTTCGATAATCTTTACTCCCTCGATGGGGGTGTCAATCACGTTGATCATATTGTTGCATTTAGTTAAGTTCCTTTCCTTTTTTCGGAGCGTTGCCCGAAGTGTCAGCTATGTCGATGGATGACCCTGCCATGATTTTCAGCACGTAGAAGGCGCTATCCATCGTCTTGATGTCCTTGATAAGCAGAGATTTCCGTTCGCCATCGCGCAGAGTACAGCCTCTACCATGTGAGGCGACGTAGTTAAGCACCTTTTCGAAGGCGTGGCTTTGGAAATAGGCATCGTCGAGGACGAAATAGAGTATCATGCGTCCCATCTTGAGCACCACCTTCTCGATGCCGAGGCATTGGGCGTTCCATTTGATGGGCATGACGGTAAGGAGTGCTTCGCCCACAGGGGGGATGGGGCCGAAGCGGTCGATGAGACGCCGCTTGTAGTCATCCAGTTGCTGGGGCGAGGTGAACGAATCCAGTTCGCGATAGAGGCTCATGCGTTCGCTGCTGCTGGGCACGTACTCTTCGGGCAGGAAGGCTTGGATGTCGCTCTCGATGTTGGTTTCGGTCACGAAATGCGCGCCGCTCACCTTGCCGCTCTCGTCCTTGTCATCATCGGCCAGCATTTCACCGATTTCGTGAAATTCGTTGTGGAGTTCTGCTACCGCCTCATTCAGTATCTTCTGATAGGTCTCATAGCCCAAGTCGGTGATGAACCCACTTTGTTCAGCGCCCAGCATATTGCCTGCCCCTCTGATGTCGAGGTCTTGCATGGCGATGTGGATGCCACTGCCAAGGTCGCTGAAGTTTTCGACTGCTTGCAGACGGCGACGGGTGACATCGTTGAGAGCTACCAAAGGCGGAGCGATGAGGTAGCAGAAGGCCTTGCGATTGCCTCGCCCCACACGTCCTCGCATCTGGTGAATGTCGGAGAGTCCGTAGTTGTGGGCATTGTTGATAATGATAGTGTTGGCGTTAGGCACGTCGATGCCGTTCTCGACGATGGTGGTGGAGAGCATCACGTCATAGTCGTAGTTCATGAAGTCGAGAATCACCTTCTCCAACTCCTGCGGATTCATCTGTCCGTGTCCCACGCACACACGTGCGTCGGGTACATATTTATGAATCATCTCCTCCAGTTCGTGGAGGTTGCTGATTTTGTTGTTCACAATGAACACCTGTCCGTTGCGGCTCATCTCGAAATTGATGGCTTCAGCGAAGATTTCTGGGGAGAAGGTGTGTATCTCCGTCTGAATGGGGTAGCGGTTGGGAGGCGGAGTCTGGATGATGGAGAGGTCTCTGGCGCCCATGAGCGAGAACTGCAGGGTGCGTGGAATGGGCGTGGCAGTCATGGTGAGCGTGTCAACATTCACCTTCATGCTACGCAACCTCTCCTTGGTCGATACGCCAAACTTCTGTTCCTCGTCGATGATGAGGAGTCCCAAATCCTTAAATTTCACCTGTTTGCCGATAAGCTTATGGGTGCCGATGATGATGTCCACCTTACCCTCCTTCAGGTCATCCAGCACCTCCTTGGTGACTTTGGGCGAACGGGCACGAGTAAGGTATTCGACCCGAACAGGGAACTCCTTAAGACGTGAGGAGAAGGTCTGGAAGTGCTGATAGGCCAACACGGTGGTGGGCACCATCACCGCCACTTGTTTGCCGTCAGTGGCAGCCTTGAAGGCGGCTCGGATGGCGACCTCCGTCTTGCCGAAGCCCACATCGCCACACACCAGTCTGTCCATCGGACGGGGCTTCTCCATGTCGGCCTTCACGTCTTGGGTGGCTCGGAGCTGGTCGGGGGTGTCTTCGTAGAGGAAGCTGGCCTCCAGCTCATGCTGCATGTAACTGTCCTTGGAGTAGGCAAAGCCCTTCTCTTTCAGTCGGGCAGCATAGAGTCGGATGAGGTCTCTGGCGATGTCCTTCACCTTCGTCTTCACCTTCTCTTTCATGCGTTCCCACGCACCACCACCAATCCTGTTGAGCGTAGGTGGTTCGCCTTCCTTGCCCTTGTATTTCGACACCTTGTGCAGGGCATGGATGGAGACATAGACCGTATCTTCGTTCTTGTAGATAATCTTAATCATCTCCTGCATCACCTCGCCCTGAGGCACACGCACCAGACCGCCAAAACGTCCCACACCATGGTCGATATGCACCACGTAGTCACCTATCTCAAACTGCTGAATCTCCTTGAGGGTGAGCGCCACCTTTCCTTGTCGGGCTTTGTCACTCTTGAGGTTGTACTTGTGGAAGCGGTCGAAGAGTTGGTGGTCGGTAAAGAAGCATATCTTCAAGGTGTGGTCGATGAACCCCTCATGGATGGCTTTTTTGACTGGCATGAAATGGATGATGTCCGATTCGGTAGCCGCTTTCTCCTCGAAGATGTCTTGCAGACGATGAATCTGCTTCTCGCTGTCGGAGAAGATGCAGAGCTGATAGCCCTCGTCGAGCAGTCGATGGAACTCCTGACTGACCAAGTCGAAGTTCTTATGAAAGAGAGGTTGAGGAGCTGTGTTGAAGTGGATGGCTCCCTCATCGCTGGTGCTCCCTTGCCGCAGTTCCAAGTGTCGGAATCCAATGATTTGTTGTCGGAAGGCCTCTTCGTCGATGATGAAGTTCTCCACCAGCGTCTCTTCGTTCGTTTCGGCTTCCTTCTTGGCCTGACTCGAGAAGCCCTCCTCATGAATCTGGGCAATCTTGTCGCATACATACGCAAGGCTCTGCGTGACCACCAACGTGTCTTTGGACAAGAACTCCAGGAAGGAGATGTATTCGGTCTGGTGCTTGATTTCAGGCACGATGGTCATCATCTCCACCTTGCTCTGGCTCAATTGGCTCTGCACATCGAACGGACGGATGCTATCCACCTCGTCGCCAAAAAAGTCGATGCGATAGGGCATGTCGGAAGAGAATGAATACACATCCACAATGCTGCCTCTGACGGCAAACTGCCCCGGCTCATACACATAATCCGTCCGCTCAAAGCCCAAGTCGAAGATTTGCTTCTCCAAGTCGCTGATGTCGAACAGGTCACCCACCTTCACGTTCAACGTGTGCTCATCCAATTCCTGCTTCGACACCACACGTTCGGCCAGGGCGTCAGGATAGGTAACCACAATCAATCCTCCAGCGCTGATCTTGGTCAGCACCTCCGTTCTCAGGATTTCATTGCCCGCATCTTTCTGGTTGTACTTGATGGCTCGCTTGTAGGACGAGGGGAAGAACAGCACGCGTTCATCACCCATCATTTGGGTGAGGTCATGATAGACATAGCCCGCATCGTCAAGGTCGTTCATCACCACCAGTAAGTCGGGCATGTTGCCTCGTCCCTTGGCAATAGCGGCCAACACTAAAGCAGCCGACGAACCGTTGAGTCCGTCAGCCTTTACCTGTTTGGCCTTACCATTTCTGATGCGCTTGGCCAGTTCCTTGACAGCGTCCGATGCTGCCAAAGATGATAGAACCGTACTTGTTTCCAATCACCAAATGAGTTTTACGCCACGCCCATCACCATTTTGGGTTCATACATTCTTGCGAATAACTGCAAGAAAAACAGCGTGTCTTTAGAAGGGCGAACTAATTTGCTCTTCAGCGGGATGATTTTGGAGGTTTTGTTGTTGATAGGAGTAGAATTTGTCATAGGCACATTGCTTTTGGATGTCTTCTACTATCAATAACGAACTGAAAAAGCATTTATTATACAATGATGAAAAATATTTTACGCGGTCTCATTTTTATTATATCCAGCCTCCGTTTGATTGTATGCAGCCAATCCTCCCGTCTTATCCATCTCCAATTGTGCCACGATCTTCTTCTTGCATGCCTTGTGCATCTTGATGCAGAAGAAGATGAGCAATCCAATGATGGGCAGCACGAGATATTCGTTGACACCCACGTTCATCACGATGGCGTCATAGATACCATGTGCCAGAACGGGCACGCCCAAGATGCAGATAGCGTTGAGGAACGAACGCTCCACAAAGTGGTAACGAGCATAATAATAGCCCATCAGCACGGCGAAGGCATAATGTCCAGGCACAGAGAAGATGGCTCGCATGATGCCCACCGAAGCCCAGTCGCCATCGCCAACCACGTAGAAGATGTTCTCGATAGTGGCAAATCCCAAGCCCACGCACACAGAATACACGATGCCGTCGAAATGCTCGTCGAAATGAGGATTCGCCCTCAACACGAGCCACAGGGCCAAGAGTTTGAAACTCTCCTCTGGGACGGCTGCCACCAGAAACGCATCGACGATGTTGCCAATGACAGAGTTCGCTTCCCCACCCTCTCCAAAGAGGATGGCGCCGATGACATTCTCCACAGCGACGATAGGAATCACGATGAGAACACCCCACAGGATGGCCTTCCAGATTTGCTTCTTAGGCTCTGGCTTGGCGTCCTTCTTGAGGATGTAGACCCACAGCAGGACAGCAGGCAATAGTGCAATGACAAAAGCGATAATGGTACTCATATTCTATTTATTTTTGAATTTTCCACAAAGTTACGCCTTTTTCACTTTCCAACCAAAAAAAATGACTACCTTTGCACCCAAACGCTGACATTTATGATTGATTCAAGCATATTGCAGGGGAAAAAGGCTGTCTATTTCACATTGGGATGCAAACTCAACTTTGCCGAGACAAGCACCGTGGCGCAGCAGTTGAAACGCTACGGAGTGACGACTGCGACCAAAGGCGAGGTGGCGGACTTGGTGGTGGTGAACACGTGCAGCGTGACGGAGGTGGCCGACCACAAATGCCGTCAGGCGATTCACCGATTGGTGAAGCAGCACCCTGGCGCCTTCGTCGTGGTGACAGGCTGCTATGCCCAACTGAAGCCACAGGAAATCATCGAGACCGAAGGAGTGGATCTCGTGCTGGGAAACGAGCAGAAGGCCCACATCATTCCGATGATTCTCGAAAAGATGACTGGTTCCTACACGGTGAAGACTGCGGACATCAAGACATTTGCAGAGAGTTGTTCTCGTGGCGACCGCACCCGTTATTTCCTCAAGGTGCAGGATGGATGCAACTACTACTGCACCTACTGCACCATTCCGATGGCACGAGGTCGGAGCCGCAACGGAAGCATCGCCTCGATGGTGAAGCAGGCCGAGCAGGTGGCGCAGGAGGCTGGCAAGGAGATTGTCATCACAGGCGTGAACATTGGCGACTTCGGACGCAGCACAGGTGAGACCTTCTTCGATTTGGTGAAAGCCCTCGACCAGGTGGAGGGCATCGAGCGCTATCGCATCTCCAGCATCGAGCCCAATCTGCTCACCGATGAGCTGATTGCCTTTTGCGCCCAGTCCAGAGCCTTCATGCCCCACTTCCACATCCCCTTGCAGAGCGGTTCAGACGAGGTGCTGAGGCTCATGCACAGAAAGTACGACACAGCCCTCTTCCAACACAAGATAGAGATGATTCGCCATGTGATGCCCGATGCCTTCATCGGGGTGGATGTGATTGTCGGCACAAGGGGCGAGACCGCCGAGTTCTTCCAGCAGGCGTATGATTTCATGCAGCACGTGGACGTGTCGCAATATCACGTCTTCTCCTACTCCGAACGTGCCGGCACGAAAGCGTTGGAGATTCCCCATGTGGTGACACCACAGGAGAAGCACGAGCGCAGTCAGCGAGTCCTCGACCTCTCCGCGCAGAAGACACACGATTTCTACGCACGGTTCATCGGTACCACACGGCCTGTCCTGCTCGAACATTCCTCCCCTCGCAAACCCTTCATGAATGGCTTTACCGACAACTATATCCGTGTGGAAGTGCCCAACCAGCCCGACCTCGACAACCAAATCGTGCAGGTGCAACTCAGCGATTTCAATGCGGAGGGCGATGCGCTGAAAGGGAGAATTGAAAACATGAAGAACTGACATAAAGATGAAGAAGCTTGCAATTGTTATCCTGAACTGGAACGGCGCAGAGATGATGCGCCAGTATTTGCCCTCCGTGCTGAAGAACAGCGTAGGCGATGTGATGGTGGCGGACAACGCCTCCTCCGACGGCAGCGTGCCCATGCTGATGAGGGAGTTTCCTGACGTGCCCCTCATACGGTTCAACCAGAACTACGGATTTGCTGGAGGCTACAACAAAGTGTTCACCCAGCTGATTGACTACGAATACTACCTCCTGCTCAATTCCGATGTGGAGATACGGCAGAAGGATTGGGACGCACCCCTCATTCAGTACATGGACACCCACCCTGAGTGCGCCGCCTGCCAACCCAAACTCTTGGCATTAAAGACTCCCGCCCCCCTCAAGGAAAAGAGTGACAACGCCCAACTCCCCACCCTCAACTATTTCGAGTACGCTGGTGCAGCAGGAGGATTTCTCGACAAGTACGGCTATCCCTTCTGCCGAGGGCGAGTGCTGGACACCATCGAGCAGGACGAGGGGCAGTACGACGAGATGGTTCCGCTGATGTGGGCCACAGGAGCCGCCTTGATGGTGCGAGCCTCCGACTGGCGAGAATGCGGAGGACTCGATGCCCGTTTCTTTGCCCACATGGAGGAGATAGACCTCTGCTGGCGACTCCGCACCATGGGCAAGAACATCGTCTGCGTGCCTCAGAGCCAAGCCTATCATCTGGGGGGAGGAAGCCTCAATCAGGGCAATCCCCAAAAGACCTTCCTCAACTTCCGCAACAACCTCATGATGCTCTACAAGAACCTGCCCGACCAGGAACTGGGTCATGTGATGTGCATCCGTTGGTTCCTCGACTATATCGCCGCGCTCCGCTTCTTCTTCGGTGGCGATTACAACAATTTCCATGCCATCTACAAGGCTCGTCATGCCTTCAACAAGGTTCGCAGGGAACTCCGTGCCGACCGTGACCATATTGCCAAACTCCGCAAGGTGGACAGGGTGTCCGAACGCACCAACTTCTCCATTCTCTGGCAATATTACGTGAAAGGCAGGAAAACCTTCTCTGCCCTTCCCCATCACTAATCTGTAAAATCAAACGTGAAAAAACAAATAAAAATACATCTTGTTTTTATTTGTCGGTGAGAACGGGAGAAAGCATTCGGAAACGTCCTTGCTGAGCGCAGGAGGGAAATCGAACGTTCGGAAACGGCCTTGCTGAGCGCAGGAGGGATATTGAACGTTCG
>JBGUMY010000133.1:0-3060 GCA_045117095.1 Bacteroidaceae bacterium
GATAAACCATTCGGGATGTTATCATTAAAAGTCCCACAGAACCGAAGGAGCAGCGAGAGGAGAGTAGAACTCGTTCTAACTATCCCGAGTCGTGACTGAGGAAGACGGAGTCAAAGAAAAGAAAGAAAAGAAATTTTATATTGCCTAAGTAATAAAGGAGATAGAGAGCTGATGATGGATAAGATTTTGATTTGATTGAAACACTCTGTAAGCTCGCTTACAAGATGTTTCTAACAAATTAAAAACCTTTATTCTCTCAGAAGAAGAATAAAGCAATCTTGAAAAGATTGTTCCATCATTGATGATTTTGAATGATTTTTGATATGATTTTTTGATAATTTTGAGCACAGCGACCCCACCCAACGCTTCTCGCAAGAAGCCCCATTTCTGTGGTTTGACTCCGTCGAGCTAAAGGTTCTGTGGTTTCTGTGTGACCCAATAACACACCCCGCTGGCTTTCCTTCATTTCTTTCATTTCCGAGTAACGGGACTCATATAACACCCCGCATGGCTTTCCGTGTGACCTTCAAACAGGAAGTCAACCAAATCAATCTTCCGCTGTTTCTGTTCTGGTGTGGCATGAATCTCAAGGAGGGATGACACATAAATGGGAGGGGAGTTTTCCCAGAAGGGTTGCTGCATAACAAATTGGGCGGCATCATACCAACGCTTATAGGCAATACCATCAGGATCCGTATCGGGAAACATGATGACACGATGACCACGGAGGGGACGGAACTTGTCAGGTTGCACCTCACCCAACCCTCCCGATGCCAACCAGATATACTCAGGATATAACTCCGAGAGGATAAACGCGGACTTTTCTGCTTCTACCAAACACACCGCATGGCTTTCCTTCATTTCCCTCATTTCTGCGGGACTGAATAAATCTTCTTTCTCTGTGAGCAGATGCAAGCCGAAGAAGCAATGGGAGGAGGTTTGGTTGAGAGTTGATAGTTTAGAGTTTAGGGGCGAGGGGCAATTTTCACTTTTCACTGTTCCCTTTTCACTCCGAAGGCCAGCATTCCGCTGACGCAGGAGGGCACTGACCCAAGTGGGTTTCTTGCTCTTCAGACGGTGACAGTCCGCACCATACCACATGGCCTTCCCGTCATGGATGCGCCCTTCACAGTCAATCTGCCAGAAGATGACACCACGGCTTTTGGTGGCACCTAAGCAATAACGACAGGATGCGTTGACCATCTGCTCGAAGGTGAGATATCCTGAAGCCACCACTGCATCACAGAACTGGCTGTTGATGCTGAGGCTGTTCTTCCACATGAAAGAGGAAGGATGACGATAGAGGGGTGAATGGTGAAGCGCTTCTAAAGCGGACTTGATGGAAAAAGTGAGCATGGTTGAGAGGTGAAAGGTTATTGGTTATAGGTTATTGGTCTTCTTTAATTAAGAGCCTTCTTTAATTAAGAATTAAGAGTTAAGAGTTAAGAAAGAGTCCTTTTTGAATTAAGAGTTAAGAACCTTTAGCTCGACGAAGTCGATTAAGAGTTAAGAAAGAGTGACGAGGTGAGGGTTGAGGGGGTGTTTCTGAAGCCCCACCACATCATATTTCCGACATCCTTATATAGGATGTCTCCAATATGATTGTGGGCTTCATCAGGGGAGAGCATCCTGCATCTGTTGAAAAAGGTTGGTCTGTATGGGTACAGGTCGCTTCGTGTCAGGGCGTTTCAGACTGTAGATGACATGCCGCTCGTTGTCCTTCGATTTTTCGAGCAGGCCACACTTCATCGCTTTGTCGAGACAGTTGCGGTAGAGGTTGTTGGTGGCGATACGTGCCAAGAGCTTCACCCTATAGCATAGGGCTGCACCCGTGAGCCTTTCATAGCCAGTCATGGCATCGGTGAAGAGCTTTCGGATGTCCATCTCCCAACCTCCGTCAGGATGGTGGATGATGTAGTCATCGTTGAGCGCAGGACGCTCAACCTCCTCACTGTTAGAAGTAGGGACGGACATCGGTGGCTCATCACAAAGGACGGGAAGCCCCTCTTCATCCACTTCGAAATAGAGGCACTGCTCGATGTCATACTTGCGGGTGTAGAGTTGCTCGAGTTTGAAGATGCGCTGGGGCATGAGCTTTTCCGTCGCAAACACGTCGAAGGCCTTGTTGAGCAGTTCCGTCCCCAACCAGCCACGAGGGTCGCGGCTCTCACCAGATTTGTTCTGGTGGAGCACACAGACGATGCAGCAACCGTGCAGTTGGGCTGCTTTCATCAACTTCTCAATCAGTTCCTGGGCCACCGTGCCATCGTTGATGTCACCCACGAGGTCACGGACACCATCGAGAATCACTAAGTCGGGCTTGTAATGCTCAATGGCTGCCAACAGGTAGGACTCGCGCTTGTCTCGATCCACATTGCGGACATTGAAGATGTCAAACATATCCTCTGGAAACGGGGCATCACGTCCCATCGCCCTCCCAAACAGGGGTATGATGCGGTTCTTTAGGATGTCCTGCGTGGAATTGTCACTCTGCTCGGTGTCGTACCAAAGGACTCGAAGAGGGGTAGGGGATGAGGAGCCAGGGTCAGGGGGTGAGGTACAAGGGACAAGTGTTGAGGGTGAGGTGTTTGGAGGATTGCGTTTGAAAGAGAGCACTTCGTGCAATACGCACAATGCCATCAGCATGGACATGACGAATGTCTTTCCTGACTTTGCTCTACCTGTGAAGGCCACCAGTTCCCTGCGTGGGAAACAAGGTTCGTCGAACAGTGTGAACAGGAACTCCATCGGAGGCAGCACCTTCGAGGAAGTGATGCGGCTTTTCTCCAAGTCCAACAGCAATGGACTGAAGGGTGAGGTCTTGCCAGCATGGGCAAGTTCGGTCGTGATAGGATCCATGATAGAAGAAAATGGTGGTTTTGATACAGCAAAGGTACGAGGAAGTACACAAATGGAGAAATATCTATCCCCATGGGGATGCTTTTAATATTTATTAATTTTTTAATCAATTCAAGTACAATGAGAAAGGAGTTTTTAGAACTCAAGACGCAGACGATGACCCTCTCGGAGGGTCTGACTGTGATGGTGCTGGAGAAAGTG
>JBGUMY010000134.1:0-3490 GCA_045117095.1 Bacteroidaceae bacterium
ACTTTAATTAGTCACATTTTCAAAGAACTCTTTGGCTGCGCGGCTTAGCCGTTAAGCCATATATCGATTTTTTAACGAACTATTGATCATCTTCTTTGGGGATTATTGGATAAAAGCACAAACTTTTATTGACCAATCCAATTCATGATTTAGGATGACATCAATGCTAACACAAAGAGCAGTTGCAAATTAATGACTTTTTTTGTTAATGTCCAAATAGAACAAGATATTTTTCAACTCAAAGCCCAAATTCCATTAATATTCCTATATATCTCTGAAAAATTCACTTCATCTATTCCCTCCATACAAGAACTTGGGCAATGATTTTATGCAAAATTGGATACAGCCATCTTCTATACGCCGAAAAACGTCTGTATAACTATCGTATGTACCTTCAGATGGATCTGGCATGTTTGTATTTTCACCAAAGCAGATTTCATTAAACAGATGGATGGCACTCCATCGTGCATAAGATACAAATTGTTTTTGCAACTCTAACACATGATTCTGTTCCATACAGATAATGAGGTCTACATCATCGGTCATAGGAGGAGTAAGATGAACGGCTTCACCTCCCATCTCATATCCAGCCTGATTAGCAATAGATGACATGACACTATCCCGAGGCTCGCCCTCTAAATCAAGGATACCAGCAGAGGCCACCTCTACACCTTCAATTTCATGTTCTTGGAGTTTCTTTTTGAGTATCACCTCTGCCAATGGACTCCTACAAATATTGGCAGTACATACAAATAGTATCTTCATATTAAATCCGCCATGAGTCATTTTAACACAATATATAATTTACTCTACGACAACAGTATCAGCCACCACTGCAGTATCATCCACCTCATCACAAAATCCATCTGCATCGTCGTCATCTACAGATGACCTATCTCCCGACATCGTCTCTCCCGCCAAGAATCGGAATCGTTGGAAGTCTTGCTCTGACAAGTTGAAATCGTCTTTGTTTCTATGATAGTTCAGCAGCCAACGCGCTCCTTGTTTGCCCAAGTATGCTTTTTCATCTGCTTTCATGTAATAATGAGCGACAAGGCTATCATTCCTCATATTCCAGTCCCAACTTCCCATATACATATCTGCAAGGAATAGACAGACCCAAGGCATGCTATCTTCCAACGCCTTTAGTCTCTCTACATTGGGTACATGAGTTCCGAACAAATTTGGAGCGCACAACAGCAATTCGGCAAACGAACTACCTTGTAAAGCAGCACTTTCCATCAGACGCAACCCTTCCAAAGTATCGCCTCCTTCCACAGCCATCACTCCTTGAATCGTGTAACCTTCGGAAGACCCCATAGCAAACAACTGATCTGTTTTCGCCTCCATCTCTTCCACCCAATTCTTTCGAGAAAGCTCCATGACATCAACGACGAGTTTGAATTCCGAATCTTCGGGCATGGTCTCAAGATAATCCTCAAAACTCCTAATACCGCCATACACTTCAGCCAAAGCCGCCATACTCAGCATCTCAACGAAATCCTTTTTCACGCCCTTGCCATCACGATAGCAATCAGCCAATTTCAAATAGGCCTCACCATCCCCCCACTTCGCTTTTTCCATCAGCACAGGAATCTCGCTGGCAGCGTTTGATACATTCATTTCACCAGCCAGTTCCTCCATGACCAGCTGGTCTGCACAACTGGTAAGAACCAGCGTGGCAACCACTAACATACTTTTTCTCATACAAAACCTTTTAATTATTGCCATTAATTGTCTAATTTATCTCTTTATTTATCTGTTCATGTTGAAAGAGCCACCAAAGTAACCATTTCTATCATCAAAAACAAAAAAAAATCAACCATGATTGAGAAGCACCTTCAACCATGTGATGTGTTTTTATGAGGAAAACAAGGCGTAAATCAGTCGTTTTTGGAGAAAAAACTCAAAAAGGGCTGATTTTCTGATGGAGTTTGAAGAAGAATTTGTACCTTTGGGGCACCAATGATGGTGACAACGGGTGGTAAAACATCACAATGATGAGAATATTCATAACAATCTTTGCAGTAATCATGATGATGAATTCGTGCAACGGACAAACAAGTCAGCCTGTGGTGAGACCTGCCACACAGGCAAATCGGTTTTATACGGGGAATCCGAAGGAACTCCGTCAAGAAGTGGATGGTTTTCTGGCTCGCCACAAAGGGAGTGCTGCATATCATGATGTGGCGGCGCTCATCGTACCTCATGCAGGTTATTATTTCTCAGGCAATGTGGCGGCTTCGGCTTACATGGCGCTCGACCCCAAGAAAACATACAAGCGGATATTCCTGTTGGGTCCCAGCCACCATGTATGGCTCGATGGGGCTTCTGTGAATACGGAGGTGGACTATTATGCGACCCCATTGGGGAATGTGAAGGTGGATCGCGAGATGGCACTGAAACTGACGGAGGATCGTGTGTTCTTCTACAAAGAAAGCGCACATGCCCAAGAACATTGCTTAGAGGTGCAACTCCCATTCCTGCAACGAAGATGGGATGAAGTGCCACCCATCGTGCCCATCATCATCTCAACCAACAACCTTGAGAAATTGAAGCGGATGGCAGAGGTGCTGAAGCCTTATTTCAATGATGAGAACCTCTTCATCATCAGCAGCGATTTCTCTCACTATCCGAAGTATGAGGATGCCTATGAGGTGGATGCACGGACAGGGAAAGCCATTGAAACAGGTGACGTGGAACAGTTCATTGCTACCCTCGAAGCCAATGCCCACAGCGGCAAGCGGAATTTAGACACCAGTGCTTGTGGTGAGTTTCCCATCATCACGTTGATGCTGATGCTTGACGGACATTATGACATCAAGCATCTGATGTACCAAAACTCTGGCGACATCGATAACCACGACCGTAGCCGTGTGGTGGGTTATCATTCGTTCGTGTTCCTTCGTCAACAAAAGTCCAAGGAGGCTTTCACGCTCACTGATGAGGACAAGCAGCACCTGAAAGCCATTGCTCTCCAGAGCATCAAGGACAAATTGGATGGCAAACGCATCGCAAAGTCAACGCTTAACACTCCATCGGCAGCCCTCAACGCCAAATGTGGCGCTTTCGTGTCGCTCCACGAACACGGACATCTTCGTGGTTGCATCGGACATTTCGGAGAGGATGTACCGCTGCATGAGATTGTGGCGGAGATGGCTCGTGCCGCAGCGTTCGAAGACCCCCGTTTCTCGCCTGTCAGACGTGAAGAACTGGATGCGATTGACATTGAAATCTCTGTGTTGACCCCGATGCGTCGCATCCAAAGCCTCGATGAATTTGAGTTGCATCGTCACGGCATCTACATCCGTAAGGGTTACCGCAGCGGCACATTCCTGCCCCAGGTGGCCGATGAGGTGGACTGGACGAAAGAGGAGTTTGTGGGCCATTGTTCCCAAGACAAAGCAGGACTTGGGTGGAACGGTTGGCGCAATGCAGAACTGTATGTGTACGAAGCCATCGTGTTTTAGGGAAGTTAAGAGTTGAGAGT